>JAZRYQ010000044.1:0-17172 GCA_045600805.1 Candidatus Alloscillospira sp.
AAATAACGATTATGACTTTGAATTCGGCAAAGCGATCGAAACACTTCCCGGAACGGACGTGACGATCATTTCCGCCGGCTCACCGGTTTACTGGTCGATGATGGGCGCAAAGAAGCTCAAGGAGCAGTACGATATCAGTGCAAGAGTTATCGACATGCACACAATAAAGCCTATTGATGAGGAAATGATACTCAAGTGCGCACGTGAAACAGGCAATATCGTGACGGTCGAAGAGCATTCCATCAACGGCGGCCTCGGCTCGGCTGTTGCGGAAGTGCTTCTTGAAAACGGTTTCTCCGGTAAATTCAAGCGCATCGGTCTTCCCGATGAATTTGCTGTTCTCGGTGAGACAGATGCCATTTACAGATATTACGGAATGGACCCGGACGGTATCGCCAGAACAACGGCAGAGCTTCTTAAATAAACTGAATTTCGGGGCAGAGTTTTCTCTGCCCCGAACTGAAAAGGAGAAAATGATTATGACAATGACAGAAAGCATCAACAGCTTTTCCATGGACAGATTCAGCCTCAAGGGAAAAGTAGCGCTCGTAACAGGTGCAAACCAGAATCTTGGCATGGGCTATGCGGCCGCTTTTGCAAAAGCCGGCGCGGATCTCTTCATCCCGCATTTTACAGAGGATACATCGGAAGTAAGACGCCTCGTTGAAGCCGAAGGCAGAAAGGTCGCTTTTATCCGCGGCGATATGACAAAGCATGAGCATATCAAAGAGATCGTTGACGCCTGTATGGCGGAATACGGCAGGATCGATATTCTCGTAAACAACTCCGGTACGAACTGCTTCTGCGATTTTCCGGAATTCCCCGATTCTGAATTCAAGCGTGTTGTTGACCTCAACATGATGGCTGTTTATTATCTCGGCCACGAGGTCGCAAAGGTCATGATAAAGCAGGGGCACGGCAAGATCATCAACATCGGCTCGGCGCTTTCCTATACAGCGGACGCTATGTGCCCGGCTTACGTCACGGCAAAGCACGGCGTTATCGGTATTACGCGCTCCTTTGCAAATGGGCTCGGCAAATACAATATCCAGTGCAACGCCATCTGCCCGGGATTCCTCGCTACATCCGTCAACAGCGACGTTTCGGACAATCCGGAGTATTACAAGCACATCACCGACCGCATCCCGCAGGGACGCTGGGGAAACCTGGATGACCTCATGGGCTGCATGGTATTCCTTGCATCCGACGCTTCCAATTACTTAAACGGCGCGGACATCAAAATCGACGGCGGTTTCTCGACAACTCTGTAAGCAATATAAAAAATATAAGCGCTGCGGAAAATACCACAGCGCTTCAGATTGTAGACAACGTCTCACAGAATTACTCTGCGAAGCGGAGAAATAAAACCGGATCTGTTTTTGGGGCAGCTTTGCCGCCGCAAAAACACCCTGAGGCAGGCTTTGCTTGCCCTCGCGCCGACCAAAGAGGGCGAAGCCCGATGCGATGGAGCGCGAGTTTTTTCGTCTACAAAGTCCATTGGACTTTGTAGACGATTTAAAGCGCTGCGGAAAATTCCACAGCGCTTTTTGTTGTTTTATTATTTGAACTGCGGCGGGATCTCGGCAATGATCTTTGCAAAATCAGCCATGATCTTCGGCGTGTCGATATTCTGAGGACATGCTCTCTGGCATGTGCCGCAGCCTACGCACTCAAGCGGCTCGTATTTTTCACCTCTTGAAATAAGCGCCTTGATGGTGCCGCCGCGGGAATAGACATTGTCCGTGATGGCAACGTCATGGTAAGCGGAGAGGATCTCGGGTATGTCAAGCTCTTTCGGACAGGCGCTGCAATAACGGCAGGCCGTGCACGGAACCTGGAATTTTGTAAGAAAAGCGTTCTTTGCCTTCTGAAGCGTTTCCTCTTCTTCGGCGGAGAGCTTGTCATATTTATCAAAAATCGCAAGATTGTCTTTGAGCTGCTCCATCGTCGTCATACCGGAAAGGCAAACCTGCACATTGTCGCGTGACTGGATCCAGCGGAATGCCCATGACGCGATGCTGCGCTCGGGTGCGGAAGCTTTCAGAATGTCGTTTGCCTCATCGCACAGGGAGGCAAGTCTTCCGCCGCGGCAAGGCTCCATAACGATAACAGGCAGACCGTATTCCGTCAGAATTTCATACTGACGCTTTGCGTTCTGATATTCCCAGTCGAGATAGTTGAGCTGGATCTGAGCAAAATCCCAATTGCCGGCTTTGATGAACTTCTCAAGACCTTCAGGGCTTGCGTGAGATGAAAAACCGAGACGCTTTATCTTGCCTTCCGCCTTCATCTGCTGCAAAAACGGGATCGCACCGATTTCAGGATCAAGAAACGGCCCCATATTTTCGTCACCGATGCCATGGCAAAGATAGAAGTCAAAATACTCAACGCCGCATTTTTCAAGCTGTTCGTTGAAAATGCTTACAACATCCTCACGCGTTTTGAGCTTAAAGCCGGGGAGCTTCGTTGCAAGAAACCATGTGTCACGCGGATATTTTGCAAGCGCTTCACCGATGAATTTCTCGGAATCGCCGGAATGATACGGATAAGCTGTGTCAAAATAGTTTACGCCGTGTGCGTAAGCATAGTCGATAAGCTCCTGACCTTTTACACGGTCAACCGGATCGCCGGGACCGCCGAGTGTAGGCATACGCATACAACCGTAGCCGAGAAGCGAGGTTTTTGCTTCGGTGTCTTTAAAGTTTTTGTAGATCATAACTTTTACCTCCTGTATTGTTTTTTTACTGCCCATATTTTATAATACAAAAAACCAAAGGTCAAGAATTATTCGGTTTGATTTGTATATCAAAAAAACTTGACATTTCATGGCTTTATATATTATAATAAACTCCCTGCGTAATGTAGGAAAACAGATTACTACATTGGCACTAACAGCCGATTGTCAATGTTGAGTATTACAATGATTTTTTAGGAGGTGCCACAATGCTCAGAACATATCAGCCGAAAAAACGTCACCGCGCTATGGAGCACGGTTTCCGTAAAAGAATGTCCACAAAGAACGGCCGCAAGGTGCTTGCACGCCGTCGCGCAAAAGGCAGAGCAAAGCTTTCCGCTTAAGGCAATGTGGCCGCGTAGTTCAATATAGCTTTTTCAGGGCGGGTAAACCCCGCCCTACCGCTGTATTACCTGAAATTCATGGAGGTGCCGTATTTGCTTTTTTCGGATGCGTTGAAAAACAATCGTGATTTTCTGAGAATTTATAACCGCGGAAAAAATGCGGCGTCCCCGCTGCTCGTTATGTATTGCAGGCGAAATAAAGCCGCCGATACAAACCGTGTGGGTATAACCGTGAGCACAAAGATTGGCAAGGCTGTGGTCAGAAATCACATACGCCGCAGATTACGTGAAATTTACAGGCTCAATGAGCAAAGCTTTAAACGCGGCTTCGATATCGTCATTGTCGCAAGACAGAAAAGCAGATCTGCTGAATATGCCGAGATGGAAAAGGAGTTTTTGTACCTTGCCATGCGTCTCGGATTGCTTATGGAAAACAATGAAGAAAGTACTGTTATCACTGATTAGGTTTTATCAAAAAAACATATCGCCCTTGCATTCACCGTGCTGCCGCTTTATTCCGACCTGCTCTGCTTATGCAGCGGAAGCGATAGAAAAGTACGGCGCGTTCAAGGGCTCCTGGTTGGCGCTGAAAAGGCTGTGTAAGTGTCATCCGTTCCATAAAGGGGGATATGACCCCGTACCATGAAAGATAGGAGTTTGATAAATGTTATCAGCTATTGCTAAACCGTTCGGATTGTTGATGATGTGGCTGTACGAAGTCACGGAGCAGTACGGCCTGGCCGTAATTCTGTTTGCACTTATCGTTAAGCTTATTCTGCTGTGGCCGCAGATGAAATCAAAGCACAGCACAATGCGCATGTCCCGTTTGCAGGACAGAATGAAGGAAATCGAAAAAAAGCACGGCGCAAACAAACAGAAGTATAATGAAGAGATCCAGAAGCTGTATCAGGAAGAGGGCATCAACCCGATGTCCGGCTGCCTTTGGACCCTTATCCCGTTCCCGATCCTCATCGCTCTTTATCAGGCAATCAGATTCCCGATCACGATCATGATGGGTGTTTCGTCCGATCTTCTTGCCGAGGGCGGAGCGATCGCAGCAAAGCTTGCATCTCTCGGCTTCGAGGGAACGGCAAATTCAGCGTATATACAGATAGAGCAGAGCCAGTTTATCACAAATCACTGGGAAAGCTTTGCCGGCCTTTCGGAAAAGCTCCGTCAGATAAACTATTCGTTTTTAGGGCTTGACCTCGGTGCAAAGCCGTCCCTGAGCGCATTGACCGGCGGAAATATCACCTGGGCAGGCGTAGGACTTCTGCTTATACCGGTCGTTGCGGCAGTGCTTTCGTATTTGCAGTCCAAGGTCGCGACGCCCAAGAAAAAAGAAGGAGAAGAAGCGGATCAGAGTGCCCAGTCCATGAAGGGCATGATGATCATTATGCCGTTTATCACGCTTTGGTTTGCTTACATGATGCCGGCAGCTCTCGGTGTATACTGGATAGCGAGCAGCGTATTTGCCATCCTTCAGGATATGATTCTGAACAAATATTTCGGGAAAAAGATCGCTTTGGAAGATGCCGAGCGCAATGCGGAAAGAGCAAAGCGCGAAGCCGAGCTTGAAGCAAAGCGCGCAGAGACAGAGCGTCTGAAAGCCGAAAACGCAACAACAAGAAATACGAATACGTCGAAGAAAAAGCTTCATTTGAGCGAGCGCGAGGAAAAGCGCGGGAAAGCCGCGGAATGGCAGAAGCAGAAAGAAGGCATAGTTGATGATGAGCCGGGCAGAGTGGGAGACAGAAAATATGCCCGCGGCAGAGCATATGACCCGGACCGATACGCCCCGGGACATCAGACAAAGCCGGAAGTAATTGTCATTGAGGAAGATGAAAATGAAGTATCCGTCATCAATGAGGACGAATACGAAACGGTTGAAGTTGAATATGAAGACGATGCCGCTCTGAATGAAAATGAGGGGACTGACAATAATGACTAAATATATTGAAGTAACGGCAAAAACCGAGGAAGAAGCCATAAGACAGGGACTTGAGCAGATCGGAAAACAGCGCGATGACGTTTCCGTTGAGGTCATTGAGCGGGCAAAGTCAGGCTTTCTCGGAATCGGCGCCTGTGATGCAAAAATCAGGATTTCCTATGAATATATTGAAACAAAAGCGGAATGTGTCGATAAATTCCTGAAAGGTCTTTTTGAGCACATGGACGTAAAGGCCGACACGGTAATTACCGAGGAAAACGGCACGATCAATGTCGTGATCACGGGTGATGCTCCGGGAATGCTTATCGGAAGACGCGGTGAAACGCTTGACGCTATCCAGCATCTGACGAATTATGCGATAAACCACAGCGGCGGGCATACGCGCGTGAATATCGACGCGGAGAATTACCGCGAGCGCAGAAATGAAGCGCTTATAAAGCTTGCGGAAAAAATGGCGGCAAAGGTCATAAAATACCGCAGGAACATGACTCTCGAGCCGATGAATTCGTATGAACGCCATATTATCCATACAGCGCTTCAGGACAGGGAAGGCATAAGCACGTTCTCAACAGGAACGGAGCCGAATCGCCGCGTCGTGATCGCGTATGAGCGCAAGACAAGTACACCGACATACAGAGAATGGAAATAACAACACAGGGGAACTGCGATGAACAGTCCCCCTATTTTTTATCGCTCTCTTTGAAATTCCGAAGCGCCTCATACATGCCGGTTGACGCAAGACCGCTTATCATACCGGCGAGAATGACGTTCAGATTGATATGCTTCAGATTTGCAAGGATATTGGCAACGGTACCCGTGAGAAGCGTTATCAGCGGTATGTATTTGTTCGGTATAAAAGTCAGACTGTGCCTGACAACATACCCAACGCACATGCATATACCCATAACGGCGACAACAATATAATCGTTAAAAAGGGATAAATCCATTATCAGACCTCCTTTTGCTTACAAAACAGTATATTCAGTAAAAAAATTTTAGTGATACTGCAAAATAATATTGTACAAAACGCAAAAAAACTGTTATACTGAAACAAACAGTCGAAGTATATCTGATGTAAGGTGGTGCTGTATGAGAAAAATAATATCATTTATTCTTGCCGTAATCATGGTGGCTGTCTTAACCGTATCGGTCTGTGCTGCGGGATTTCCGGGCGTTGTTTCGGCGGAATCCGTTCTTGTGCTTGACGCATCCAATTCAAGAAAGCTTTTCGCAAAGGATGCAAACGTCACTGTTGAGCCCGCCGGTACAACAAAGCTGATGACGGCTCTTGTTGCCTTTGAAAATACAAAAGATCTTTCGGAAGAAATAACCGTAACAGAGGATGATTTGGAAGGTGTTATCGAAGGCAATGACCTTACGCTTATGCCGATGCTTGAGCCGGGCGAAACGTTGACGATGAAAGACGTATTATGCGGTCTGCTCATTGCCTCCGGAAATGACGCCGCAGTCTGTGCCGCCGTGCATTCTGCTGGCTCGCTGGAAGCATTCGTCGAGCTTATGAACAAAAAAGCGCAGGAGCTCGGCATGGCAAGCACGCATTTTGCAAATCCGCACGGTAAATCAGACGAGGAGCATTATACGACGGCTGAGGATATGTCAAAGCTTGCGCTGGCTGTACTCAATGAGCCTGAGCTTATGGCGATCATCTCGAGAAAGAATTATACGATCCCGGAAACGGTGTATAATGCACAGCGCGAGCTTACAAATTCCAATCTGCTCTTGACCGGTAACGCTGGACAATCATACGCATACGCGACCGGTATGCTCGGCGGATATACAAGCAACGCCGGAGGATGCCTTGTTTCCTCTGCCGAAAAAGACGGACACAAGCTTATCTGCCTTGTTTTCGGTGACAGAGACAGCGGTGCTGACCGCTGGGAGCTGACTGCCCAGCTTCTTGACTATTGCTTCGGCTCTTATAAAACTTATTCGGCCGAGGAGCTTTTGAAGGACGTGCTCCTGTCTTCCGACAATAATACTCCGATAACACCGGACTTCAGCGGAATTACCATTACCGTTCCCGACATCGTTGACCTTACCAATATCAGTGCAAAATTCACGATACCCGAAGGAGAAAAGAGCGGAACGGGCAGCATCAAATACTACGCACAGGACGGAACGCTGCTTGCCACGGTACCGTTTACATTCGGTACAAAAAAGGCAAATACCGAGGAACCAAAAAGCAGATCTGTCGGAAAAGTAATAAAAACGATTATAATCATCGTTATAATTCTTGCTGTTTTATTCGCAGCGTTTCTGATACTGAGAGCATCCAACGGAAAGAAAAAATATAAAGCAAAGCATATCGCGGAGAAACCGGCGCCGAAGCATCGGGTGGTAAAAAATCCGGAACAGAACAGTAAATACAGGGCGCTGTTCCGCCGGTATTTTCCGACGATCAGTGTTTTCCTTGTGCTTGCGATCATTGTTGTCGTGATAGTATTGCTGTTTAAAAAATGCGGTGCGTAAATAATCAACAGGGCTGAATTTTCAGCCCTGTAATTTTTTGCGAGAAACTCTTGACAAATACGGAAAATCGTGTATTATTTTTGATATCAAAATGATATCAAAAATAATCGAAATGGAGCTGAGAAGAATGAAGGAAAAAGAATTAAACGGAAAACGCATAGGTATGCTGATGCTTATAGTATGGGTGCTTATATATGCGCTGGCGATCGTCGGGCTTGTTTTGCAGGCTATTGACAATAACGAGGGACCGCTTTTTGTCATTTGCTGTGTATATCTCTGCATCGGATGGCTGCCGTTCCTCGGTCTCAGAATATTAAAGCCGCAGGAAGCGCTTGTGTTGTCGCTGTTCGGCAAATACATCGGAACATTAAAGGGTGCGGGATTTTATTATGTTAACCCGTTTTGCAGCTCGATCAATCCTGCCGCGAATACGCAGCTCGGGCAGAGCGGAGATGTAAAAACGACAAGATCCATCGCTGTCACGAATGAGAACGGCGTTGCGCTTCAAAGCAATGCAACGCTCAGCAAGAAGCTGTCTTTAAAAATCATGACGCTCAATAACAGCAGACAGAAGATAAACGACTGCCTCGGAAATCCGGTGGAAATCGGCATTGCCGTCACATGGAGGATCGTTGACACGGCAAAAGCCGTTTTCAATGTTGACAATTATAAGGAATATCTTTCCCTCCAGTGCGACGCGGCGCTCCGAAATGTAGTCCGCATTTATCCTTATGACGTTGCGCCGAATGTTGACACAACCGGGGACGGTCTCCCGGACGAGGGAAGTCTGCGCGGCTCAAGCGAGATAGTCGCGGCAAGAATCCGCGACGAAATACAGAATAAGGTGACGGAAGCGGGAATCGAAATCGTGGAAGCAAGAATAACATATCTTGCGTATGCACCGGAAATCGCCGCCGTCATGCTTCAGAGACAGCAGGCATCGGCAATCATCGACGCGCGCAAAATGATCGTGGACGGCGCTGTCGGCATGGTGGAAATGGCGCTTGACAGACTTGAACAAAACGGATGCGTCAAGCTTGACGAAGAACGCAAAGCCGCCATGGTTTCCAACCTGCTTGTCGTACTGTGCGGAAACCGTGATGCTCAGCCGGTGGTCAATTCCGGAAGCCTTTATTAAGCTATGAACGAAAATCAGAAAAAGCAGATACCGCTGCGGCTTTCGGCTAAACTGTATAATGAACTGAGCGCGTGGGCGGAGGATGATTTTCGCTCCGTAAACGGACAGATAGAATATCTGCTCACAGAATGCGTGAAACAGCGAAAAAAGAACGGAAAATATGTTTCCGACGAAATTGACGCGCCGCTTGACGTGGTTTTGCCGGAAAACACAAGAGAATGAATACAGGGCGACGAGTTGTCTTGCTGCAAGAAAAACCCACCTAAAAGGAATTTCCGCTTTTAGGTGGGTGATTTTTTGCTTGGCTAATTTTGATTTGTTAATTTAATGAGAATATCCAATGTATGATGCGATGCTCCGATAAGGTCCTGCCGTTCACAGATTGCAAAATGATACTCCATCCACTTATCAAAGGTCTCGTCATCCATAATGTCGATGTATTCCCGCTTATAATTGGTCGCACCGTCAGCAGCGACCAGCTTCAGGCGTTTGACCGGTAATTCTGCATTCAGCGCTTCAATATCCTCGGTGCGCACTAATTCAAATAGATCCTTCGGCTCACTGATGCAATGCCAGTCATCTGTGAGCATATTCAGCCCCATCACTTCATGTAAATTGTTCAGCCCGAAAACATACTGTATAACAGTCGGCTCATTCATGCAATAAGCGACAAGTATGCGTCCTCCGGGTTTTGTAACGCGTACTGACTCGGAAAGCGCCAGCAGTTTATCCTCTTTTGTGTATAGGTGATACATTGGTCCAAGCAGCATAGTCAGATCAAATGTATTGTCCGAAAAAAGGGATAAATCCAAAGCATTGCCCTGAATGGCTGTAATGGGGTCTGTTTGGTCAATTTTTGACTTCAAAACATCCAGATTATGAGCAATCAGTTCAACTGCCGTCACCCTGAATCCTTGCTTTGCCAGTGTCACACTATATCGTCCGGTGCCGGCGCCGACTTCAAGGATCATCGGGTCGTGAACATCTGCAATACTTTCCTGTATGTATTTCATTGTGGTCAGATATTCGACTTGACCATGACGGGAAAGAAGGCGATTTTCTTCATCATAATTGTTATAATAATTTTCAAGAAAACTCATTTTTCCTCCGCAGTTATAGTCTGTATCTTTTGCGAGCATCGTATCAGAAAACATGCTGATTGTATCGCTGTATTATTTCAGATTGTTTTCTAATTTTTCAAGCTCTGTCTTGAGCTCTGCCGGGAGCTTATCACCGAATTTCGCGTAAAATTCACGAATTCCCGCCGCTTCGGTTTTCCAAAGTTCTTTGTCAACTCTGAGAAGCTCTCTGAGCGTTTCAATATCAACGCCGGAATCTTCAAGATTGATATCTTCCGGCTTCGGCAGATACCCGATCGGAGATTCGTCCGCGTCCACCTCGTCAAAGCAGCGCTTGAGTATCCATTCAAGCACACGCAGATTGTCTCCGAAGCCGGGCCAAATGAATTTGCCGTCGTCGTCCAGTCTGAACCAGTTGACGTTGAAAATTTTCGGCTTGTTCTGCACGAGCTTTCCCATGTCAAGCCAGTGCTGCCAGTAATCGCCCATGTTGTAGCCGCAGAACGGAAGCATCGCCATCGGGTCACGACGCACAACGCCGACAGCACCTGTCGCGGCGGCGGGAGTCTCGGGTGCCATGACCGAGCCGACAAATACGCCGTGTGTCCAGCCACGCGACTGGTAAACGAGCGGAGCGGTTTTGGCTCTTCTGCCGCCGAAAACGATAGCGGAGAGGGGAACGCCCTGTGGGTTGTTGAATTCGCTCGAAATGCACGGACAGTTCACAGCAGGTGCCGTAAATCTTGAGTTCGGATGAGCACCCTTTGAGCCGTCTGACGGATCCCATAGCTCGCCCTTCCAGTTTTTTGCGTTTTTGGGGGGATTCTTGTCAAACCCCTCCCACCATACGTTTCCGTCCTCTGTGAGAACGACGTTTGTGAATATCGAATTTCTTTTCGTCGAAGCAAGAGCGTTCGGATTGGATTTTGCGCTTGTACCGGGCGCGACACCGAAGAAGCCGTTTTCCGGGTTTGTCGCCCAGAGTCTGCCGTCTTCGCCAAGTCTTATCCACGCGATATCATCGCCGACGCACCATACCTTGTAGCCTTTTTTGCGGTAAAGCTCAGGCGGAATGAGCATTGCAAGATTTGTTTTTCCGCATGCCGACGGGAATGCCGCGGCGAGGTATCTGACCTCTCCCTGCGGGTTCTCTACGCCTAATATAAGCATGTGCTCCGCCATCCAATTTTCCTGTCTTCCGAGATTGGACGCGATTCTCAGCGCGAAGCACTTTTTGCCGAGCAATACGTTTCCGCCGTAACCGGAGTTTACGGACATGATCGTGTTATCCTGCGGGAAGTGCACGATGTATCTCTTTTCGGCATCAAGCTCGGCTTTTGAGTGAAGTCCTTTGATGAAATCCGCACTGTCACCGAGAGCGTCAAGCACCTGTGTGCCGACGCGCGTCATGATCGCCATGGAAAGCACGACATAAATCGAGTCCGTGAGCTCAATGCCGTATTTTGCAAACGGCGAGCCGACGATACTCATGGAATACGGGATGACGTACATCGTTCTGCCGCGCATCGAGCCGTCAAAAATGCCGTACAGCTTTTTATACATTTCGTCAGGCGCCATCCAGTTGTTTGTCGGGCCTGCGTCTTCTTTCTTTTCACAGCAGATAAACGTCCTGTCCTCAACGCGCGCAACATCGTTGAGGGCGCTTCTGTGATAATAGCAGCCGGGGAGTAATTCCTGGTTGAGCTTTATCATTTCGCCGGTTTCACAGCCGATCGCGCGGAGCTTTTCAAGCTGATTTTCCGAGCCGTCTATCCACATGATATCATCCGGTTTTGTGAGTGCTGTCATTTCGTTTATCCATGATAGTACTGCTTTGTTGTCGGTAAGTGCCATATTCCTGCCTCCTAAGCTGAATGTCGCAAGTTGCTTTTCTATGATATAACCAAATCGCAAAAAGCGCAATGCTGTATTTACGATTTTGGAGAATTGGGGAGAATTTTGTTTAAATTTGCACATAAAACGGCAAATTCCGGTATGCCGAGCGTCTCACCGCGCACATTGGCATCAAAGCCGCTGTCCCATATTGCGCGCTCTATCTCTGCTTTTGAAAGCGGAAACGCCGCGGCAAGTCCGTTGACAAGCGTTTTCCTCCGCTGTGCAAAGCTTGCGCGGACGATTCTGAAAAACAGCTTTTCATCACAGATATCGCATATAGGCTGCGTTCTTCGCGTGAGCTTGATAACGCTTGATGTGACCTTCGGCTGCGGTACGAAGCTGCACGGCGGCACGTCAAACAGTATTTCGGGCTCCGTGTAATAATTTACGAATACCGTAAACGCTCCGTACTCCGATGTGCCGGGCTTTGATACGATGCGCTGCGCGACTTCTTTTTGTATCATAACAGTGACCGTTTCAAACAGTCCCGATTCAAGAAGCTTTATGATCACAGGACTTGTGATGTTGTACGGCAGATTTGCGCAGACGCACGGTGTAAAGCCGTCGAATTTTTCGCTTATGAGCCGATTCAAATCGGTTTTGAGCACATCGCCGCAGATTATTTCGACATTGCCGCAGTCCTTCAGTGTATCTTTCAGTACGGGCGGCAGCGCTTTGTCAAGCTCGATCGCTATGACCTTGCCCGCTTTTTCCGAGAGCTTGCAGGTAAGTGCGCCGATGCCGGGCCCGATTTCCAGTACGGCGGAATGCCCGTCGATACCCGATTTTTCCGCAATGCGCTCAGGAACGGTCTCGTCGATCAGAAAATTCTGCCCCATCGCTTTTGAAAAACGGAAACCGTGTGCCGACAGCAATGCTTTTATATCGGAATGATTGTATAAATTCATTTTGATCTCCTAAAGCGTTTTGATGTTAGACAGTATATATTAAATACGGAAAAAAGAAAAGCGGAAAAAGAAAACAAAGACGATAATTTGATTAAAATTCAAATATTACTTGCAAATTCGGCTGAATGATAATAGAATTATCCTGTATAATTTTGTGCTGTAAAGGCAGTTTTACGGAGGCGGACAACATGCATTACAATAAAAAAACAATTAAAGATATCGACGTGCGCGGCAAAAAAGTGCTGCTGAGGTGCGATTTTAATGTGCCGAGAGATAAATATACCGGAAAGATCACGGATGCCGGACGCGTTATCGCAGCGCTTCCCACGATCCGATACCTGCTTGACAACGGAGCGGCTGTCATAGCCTGCTCACATCTCGGCAGACCGAAAGGACAGGTCAAGCCCGAGCTTTCGCTCAAACCCGTAGCAGAGCTTTTGTCGGAAAAACTCGGCAGACCGGTCATGATGGCCAAGGACGTAGCCGGAGAGGATTCCAAATGGCTTGCCTTGAAGCTGAAGCCCGGCGAGATCATGCTGATAGAAAACCTCAGATTCATGCCGGAGGAAGAGGCAAACGACGCTGAATTTTCCAAAAAGCTTGCAAGTCTTGCCGACCTGTATGTGACTGACGCATTCGGCTGTGTGCACAGAGCGCACGCTTCGACCGCAGGCGTCGCGGATTATCTGCCCGCCGTATCCGGTATGCTGTTAGACCTTGAAATCAAATACCTCGGTGATATACTCGATAATCCCGTTCGCCCGCTTACGGCGATCCTCGGCGGCTCCAAGGTATCGGATAAGCTCGGCGTTGTGTCAAATCTTCTTGAAAAGGCCGACACGCTCATCATCGGCGGCGGTATGGCGTTTACGTTCATCAAAGCAATGGGCGGAAAAATAGGACGCTCTATCTGTGAAAGCGATCATCTTGAATACTGCCGCGAAATGCTTGAAAAGGCAAAACGCCTCGGCGTTCGCGTGCTTTTGCCAGTGGACGCAGTCGTGGCGCGTGATTTCGCCCCGAATGCGGAATATACATATTCAAAAAGCGACGACATACACGATGATTTCATGGGACTGGATATCGGTCCTGAGAGCATAAAGCTTTTTGCAGAAGCGATCAAAGGTTCCAAGACCATCGTCTGGAACGGACCTATGGGCGTATTTGAATATGACGTATTTGCGACCGGTACAAAAGAAATCGCAAAAGCGATCGCGGAATCGGGAGCCGTTTCGATCATCGGCGGCGGTGACTCGGCGTCTGCTGTGCGTAAATTCGGCTATGACGATAAAATAACGCATATATCCACAGGCGGCGGCGCTTCCCTTGAATTCCTCGAGGGAAAGGACCTTCCAGGAATCGCCTGTCTGCTTGACAAAGAATAAACCTTACAGGAGGAGAGTATGAAACCCGAGAAGCGCAAAATTTTTATCGGCGGAAACTGGAAAATGAATCTGCTGACTTCACAGGTTTCAGGCTATGCCGAAACTTTAACAAAGCAAATCACGGAGGACGGACGCTTCGATATATGCGTCTGTCCGCCGTATGTAAGTCTTGAACGCGCGGTGAGCTGCTTTAAAAACACATGCGTATCTGTCGCGGCTCAGAATGTTAATGAAAACAGCTCCGGAGCTTTTACGGGCGAGGTGTCATGCTCACAGCTTTCGGATATCGGCGTTGAGCGCGTGATGATCGGTCACAGCGAAAGAAGGATATATTACGCCGAGGCGAATGAAACGGTGAACAGGAAAATGGAAGCCGCGATAAAAGCGGGACTGTCACCGATCCTGTGCGTCGGAGAGACAGAGGCTGTGCGCGCTGCCGGAAACGCGGAGCGCTTTGTAAAGGAACAGCTCGTTTCTGCGTTTGACGGTGTGCCTTGCGATGCTTTTGAAAAAACCGTCATTGCCTATGAGCCCGTTTGGGCGATAGGCACGGGAAAAGCCGCGGATGCGGAAATCTGCGGACATATGTGCGCGTTTATTAGAGAGGTACTGCGCACACTTTACGGAGAATGCGCCGAACATATGTCGATAGCCTATGGCGGCTCTGTGAATGAAGAAAACATAGCCGGGCTTATCTCCCTAACGGATATTGACGGAGCCCTCGTCGGCGGCGCGTCGCTTTCGGCAGACAGCTTCGGAAAAATCATAGCCAGCGTGTCTGCCATTTTGTAATTCCGGAGGTATTGAGTTGAAAAAACCGATTGCACTGATAATTCTTGACGGGTACGGTATCGCAAAGCCGTCCCCGTCAAATGCCGTGACGACAGCCAAAACACCGTTTCTCGATAAGCTCGTTTCCGAATACCCGCATACAGTCCTTTCCGCATCGGGCAAGAGCGTGGGACTTCCCGACGGGCAGATGGGAAACAGCGAGGTCGGCCATACGAATATCGGAGCGGGAAGGATCGTATATCAGGATTTGACCAGAATCATGTCCGATATACATCTCGGCGGCTTGTTTGAAAACGAAGCATACAAGTGGGTCATGGATGAAACGAAAAAAACAGGCAAAGCGCTGCATATTATGGGACTGTGCTCGCCCGGAGGCGTTCACAGCTCGACAGAACAGCTTTGGGCTTTGATTCAAATGGCTTCCATGCGCGGACTTGACAGAGTATATATCCACTGCTTTATGGACGGACGCGATACCCCGCCGACATCGGGCGTTGAATCCATCCGCCAATGCCTTGAAAAGTGCCGCGAGTACGGAACGGGAAAAATTGCAACGATCATCGGCAGATTTTACGCAATGGACCGCGATAAACGCTGGGAGCGTGTCGAAAAAGCGTACAGAGCGATGACGAACGGCGAGGGAGTATACGACCATGATCCCGTAAATGCCGTCATGAAAAGCTATGAAAACGGCGTGACAGATGAATTTATCGAGCCTGTTATCTGTGACCGTGAGGGTATGATACAAAAAGGTGACGGGATAATCTTCATGAATTTCAGACCGGACAGAGCGCGGGAAATGACGCGCGTGTTTACGGATAGTGCCTTTGACGGCTTTGAGCGTGCGTATTTCCCGCTAAATTATGTGTGTACGACCGTGTACGATGAAACGCTGACGAATGTGCGCGTTGCCTATCCGCCGGAAATGCCGGAAAACACGCTCGGCGAGATCGTGAGCCGCGCGGGACTTTCGCAGCTTCGTATCGCGGAAACGGAAAAATACGCACATGTGACTTTCTTCTTCAACGGCGGCAGAGAACAGGTCTTTGAAGGGGAGGACAGAATTCTGATACCGTCGCCCAAGCAGTTCGCGACATATGACCTCATTCCCGAAATGAGTGCGAATGAGCTGGCGGACAGAACAGTCAAAGCAGTCGATTCCGGAAAATATGATTTCATCGTGCTGAATTTTGCCAACTGCGATATGGTGGGACATACCGGTGTTTTTGACGCTGTTCTGACGGCAGTGGAAACGGTTGACCGATGCACGCAAAAGGTCGTGAATGCGGTGCTTGACGCGGGCGGCGTGTGCCTTGTGACGGCCGACCACGGTAACGCCGAGGAAATGACGGAGGAAGACGGGATAACGATCCATACGGCGCACAGCACAAATCCCGTGCCGTTCATTGTCGCGGGGACTGACTGCAAGTTAACTCCCGGCAGACTGTGCGATATCGCGCCGACGGTGCTCGATATTATGGGGATAGAAAAACCCGCCGACATGACGGGCTGTTCAATGATCATAAGATAAAAGAAAACAAGTTTAGGGAGGAACAGGAAAATGATTCTTCAGCTTCAGAATATTGACAAATCCTTTGGAGAAAAGCAGGTTCTCAAGGGCGTTTCGTTTACCACAGAGAGCGGAAAAGCATTCGGCTTGCTCGGAAGAAACGGCGCCGGAAAGACGACCACCATCCGCATTCTGATGAATGTGTTTCCCGCCAATAGCGGTGAAGTGTTGGTGGACGGTAAGCCGATTGATTATAACAAAATCGGATTCGGTTATCTTCCCGAAGAAAGAGGGTTGTATCCGAAAAAACTGATTATCGATCAGCTTGTGTACCTCGCTGAACTAAAAGGTGTGGCTAATAAAGATGCGATAAAAGCGGTAGATTACTGGCTTGGACGGCTTGGGATGAGCGAATACCGAAATAAGCGATTAGATACTCTCTCAAAGGGAAATCAGCAGAAAATACAGTTGATTACGGCACTTGCCCACGATCCCCAGATCGTGATCCTCGACGAGCCGTTTTCCGGCCTTGACCCGGTAAACGCAATGCTTCTCAAGGATGTTGTAAAAGAGCAGATAGCAAAAGGAAAAATCGTTCTGTTTTCCAGTCATCAGATGAGCTACATAGAGGAATTTTGTGACAGCATCGCCATTATCAATGCGGGAAAGGTGGTACTTCACGGAGATCTGCACGACATAAAGCGAAACTATGTGCGTGACCGCTTGGTCGTCAATACCACGAAACCCGAACAGATACAGACGGATCTCGGCAGCGCCTGCACGGTCACAGACAATGGCTCACTACTGATTCAGCTTGCAAGTCCTGATGATAAAAAAGCGGCGATGAAACGCCTTGTCGAGAACTACGATATTGATGAGGTGAAGGTGTTCGAGCCATCTTTGAACGATATTTTTGTAGAGTATGCGGGCGAGCAGGTGTAAGGA
>JAZRYQ010000045.1:0-3368 GCA_045600805.1 Candidatus Alloscillospira sp.
TGTTGACGGCATATTTCTTGCCGAGCCGATATCCAACGTGCTCGGAGGGCTTGCGTGCTATATAACGATGTTTGTGACTGTATATAAACCCATGAGCAAAAGAGAAGATTCGCCCGGTATTGCCGCGGCTGTTACAGAATAGAATGGTATACGGAAGGTTTCCGCATACGGTCAAGTGACACGGGAGATATCCATGTGAGAGATTTTTTGATAATTGAGGAAAGCGACGAAGCCGGCATCGGCTTTTCGCTCTTTGACAGGTCACATATTATCTGGCTTGCGCTGAGTGCCTTGCTGATCGTTCTGCTTTGTTTTGCTTATCTGAAAACAGCAGACGAAAAACGGACGAAATTTCGCAGAGTGGTCGGCTCGGTGATATTTTCCTGCGAAGTGATAAAGGACACACAGCTTATCGCCGCCGGTGTGTTCAGCGTTTATTATCTTCCGCTGCATCTTTGCGGGATAGCGGTATTCCTGAGCTTTTATCACAGCTTCTGCGGCGGCGAAACGCTCGGAAATTTCCTTTACAGCACCTGTATGCCGGGGGCGGCATTTGCGCTTTTGTTTCCTGACTGGACAGCGTCACCGCCGTTTTGCCTTAAAAGCATGGTAAGCTTTATCGTACATGCGCTTATTACGGCCTATCCCATTATGTGCGTTCTCGGAAAGGATATCAGGCCGGATCATAAAAAGCTTCCGAAATGCTTTCTCATCCTTCTTGGGCTTGCCGTGCCTGTTTATGTTTTTGACAGGATATTCAGGGCAAATTTCATGTTTCTGCTCAGACCGTCTGCCGACTCTCCGCTTGAATGGTTTGCAGGATTTCTCGGCGTGCCGGGATATATCCTCGGCTATATCCCGATGCTCCTATTGGTTTGGGCTGTGCTGTATTTGCCGTTTTTTCAAAAAGAGCGAATTTGATTTACAAATATTGAATAATCTGAAAAATTATGCTATTATAAAAAGAGAAAAATATTGATTTGGAGGAATACAGATGTGTATTTCATCAAAAGAAGCGGAAGAACGCGCGATTATGGATACTGCTTACAGGCTTTGCGCCGCGGCAAGAACAGCACCGAAAGCGTGCGGGATCGACCATCTCGACACGGCGATCCTGACAGGAGAGGATAAGGACAAGGTCGCGGAGGAAATGAGAAAGCTCTGCGATCATGACGAGAAAAATTTCATGTTCCGCGATGCAAACAACGTCGATAAAAGCTTCGCCGTCGTGCTGATAGGCGTAAAAGAGGATGTCAGAAGGCTCGGCAAACAGTGCTCACTCTGCCATTTTAACGGCTGCACGGGCTGCAAAGAGGCGGGCGGCTGCTGTGTATTCGACCTCATAGACCTCGGTATAGCCATCGGCTCGGCTGTTGCGTCTGCCGCCGATATGAGGATCGACAACCGCGTTATGTACACGATCGGAAAGGGCGCTGCCAGTCTCGGACTTTTGGGAGATTACAAAACGATCATGGGAATACCGCTCGCGGCAGCGGGAAAAAGCCCGTATTACGACAGATAATGTATGCCGTCTGAATTTATTCAGACGGCAAAATGATATATGGAGTGAAAGATGTTAAAAAGATTTCTAAATTATTATAAGCCGCATATCAAAACATTTGTGCTTGATATGCTTGCCTCGTTTTTCATGGCGCTTATCACGATCGTTTATCCGATAGTGACGCGCAATATGCTGAACGATCTGATACCGAACAGAAATTACAGAATGATCGTCATGTTCGGCGTGATTTTACTTGTGCTGTATGTCATAAGACTGATGCTGAACTATTTTGTACAGTATGTCGGGCATATGATGGGCGTCGGGATGCAGGCGCAGATGAGAAGAGATATGTTCGCACATCTGCAGACGCTTCCGTATACGTTTTTTGACAACAACGAAACAGGACGTATCATGTCGCGCATGACAAACGATTTGATGGATATAAGCGAGCTTGCGCACCACGGTCCCGAAAATGTGCTGATTTCAACGATTTCCGTTGTCGCGTCGTTTATTTATCTTTCAACGATCAATTTCTGGATGACGCTTATCATTTTCTGCTGTCTGCCGATCATGCTTTTCGTTGCCTTGAGGCTCAGAGGGCGTATGCGCGACGCATTTTTGAGAGGACGTCAGCACACGGCGACGATAAACGCCGCGATCGAGAGCAGCATTTCCGGTATACGTGTGACAAAGGCGTTTACGAATTCGGAAAAAGAGCAGGAAAAATTCGAGGACGGCAACTCAAAATTTGTCGAAGCAAGACGTGACGCATATAAGGCAATGGGAATTTTCCATTCTGCAACGACATTTATCACCGATGTTTTCAACGTCATCGTTCTGATCCTCGGCGGACTTTTCATGTATGCCGGAAAAATAAACTTTGCGGACTATTCCGCGTTTATCGTGTCGATCAACCTGTTCCTCAATCCGCTTACGACGCTCATAAACTTCATGGAGCAATTCCAGAACGGGATCACAGGCTTTGAACGATTTGTCGAGATCATGGACGAAGAGCCGGAAAAAGACAGCGAAAATGCAGAAGATGTTGAAAGCTTTGAGGGAAGCATCGAGCTTTGTGACGTAACATGCAATTATGACGGCGAAAGCAATGTGCTCGATCACGTTGATTTGAAAATCGGCAAAGGGCAGACGTTTGCGCTTGTCGGCCCGTCCGGCGGCGGAAAAACCACGATATGCCATCTGATACCGCATTTTTACGAGGTCGCATCCGGAAAAGTGCTGATCGACGGAAAAGACATAACAACGATCACACGTACCTCACTCAGACGGAATATCGGGATCGTTCAGCAGGATATTTACCTTTTCAACGCAAGTATAAAGGATAATATCCTGTACGGAAAGCTTGACGCGACAGACGAGGAGGTCATAAAAGCGGCGAAGCTTGCGAACATACACGATTACATAATGACGCTGCCCGACGGATATGATACACAGATCGGCGAGCGCGGCGTGAGATTGTCGGGCGGGCAGAAGCAGAGACTTTCCATCGCGCGCGTATTTCTCAAAAATCCGCCGATCCTTATTCTTGACGAGGCTACCAGCGCCCTTGACAATACAACGGAGATCCTGATTCAGCAGGCGCTTGACGAGCTTTGCAAGGGAAGAACGACGCTTGTTGTGGCACACAGACTTTCAACGATCAAAAACGCAGATGAGATCGCGGTGATATCCGACGGCAGGATCATCGAGCAGGGAACGCATGAAAAGCTGATCGGACTGGACGGTATGTACGCCGAGCTTTATAATCTGCAATTCAGAGCAAACGCAGTGTGATTTGCTTTAAAAACAAAATAAGCATTACAGACGATTGAAACAGAACGCACAGGAAAACCCTGCGCGTCCAAAT
>JAZRYQ010000046.1:0-8164 GCA_045600805.1 Candidatus Alloscillospira sp.
GAATCTGAAAAAGCTGGCGAATTGGAAGTGGAAAGCTTCCTCTCTTTTGTGCTTTTTCCGTGAATTTTGCGTTTCATGCGCCTAATATGTTTTTAACCCGGCTGCAGCCTAACCTGCAACCGGGTTTCTCGACAAGCTGAAGCAAGGCAGAAATGCCTTGCTATTTTGCGGGTATGCTGTGCTTTTTCCCTATTGACAAAAACAAAAGCATGGTTTATACTATGCTAAAAGCAAGTTAGCATATGCTAACCAAATAAGGGAGAAAGCTTATGACTCTGAATATGCTTGAAATTGGGCAGAGTGCGGTTATTTCCGCTGTCGGTGGTGAGGGCGCTTTAAGACAGCACTTTCTCGATATGGGCGTGATTCCCGGCGCGGACGTAACTTTAATAAAATATGCTCCGATGGGAGACCCGATGGAGCTTATGATACACGGTTATGAGCTTACTTTGCGGGTAGCGGACGCGGAAAAAATCGAGATAGACAAAACGAAAAACGATGTAAAGACGGATAATATCATTTCGTATGAATACGCGGCGTATGACCATCCGGGACTCGGTGAGGGCGGTAAATTCCACATAAAAGAGGAAGAAACGCCGCTTCCGCACGGTACAACGCTGACGTTTGCGCTTGCCGGTAACCAGAATTGCGGTAAGACGACGCTTTTCAACCAGCTCACAGGCTCAAACCAGCACGTCGGAAATTTTCCGGGCGTGACGGTTGACAGAAAAAGCGGCCCGATCAAAGGTCACACGGAAACGCTTGTGACGGATCTGCCGGGAATTTACTCGCTGTCGCCGTACAGCGCCGAGGAGATCGTATCGCGGAAATTTATTCTTGATGAAAAACCGACGGGAATCATCAACATTGTTGACGCGACGAATATCGAGCGCAACCTGTATCTCACGCTTCAGCTTCTCGAGCTCGACGTTCCCGTTGTGCTGGCGCTCAACATGATGGACGAGGTGCGAGGCAACGGCGGAACGATTTACATTAACGCCATGGAGGAAATGCTCGGCATACCGGTCGTTCCGATTTCCGCGGCAAAAAACGAAGGTGTCGAAGAGCTTGTAGAGCACGCCGTTCATATAGCAAAATTCCAGGAAAAACCGGGAAGAACGGATTTTTGCAGCGCTGAGGGAAAAGGCGGAGCCGTTCACAGATGTATTCACGGTATCATCCATCTCATAGAGGATCATGCAAAAAAAGCGGGCATACCGGCGCGATTTGCCGCAAGCAAGCTTATCGAGGGCGATACGATCGTGATGGATGCCCTGCAGCTTGAACAGAACGAAAAGGAAATGATCGAACATATCGTCCTGCAAATGGAACAGGAATGCGGACTTGACAGAGCGGCAGCCATAGCGGATATGCGTTTTTCGTTCATATCCGCGCTGTGCGAAAAAACAGTCGTAAAGCCGCATGAAAGCAGGGAGCACGCGCGCAGCCGCAAAATAGACAAGGTACTGACCGGACGGTATACCGCCATACCGGTTTTCATTGCGATCATGGCGCTTGTTTTCTGGCTTACCTTCAATGTGGTCGGCGCATGGCTGCAGGGGATACTTGCCTCGGGAATCGATATTCTGACGGCGTCGGTCGATGCTTTTCTCACGGACGCCGGTGTGAATAATGTTCTTCATTCTCTTGTGATCGACGGAATATTCAACGGCGTCGGAAGTGTACTCAGCTTTGTGCCGATCATTGTCGTGCTGTTTTTCTTCCTGTCTTTGTTGGAGGACAGCGGATACATGGCGCGTGTTGCGTTTGTTATGGATAAGCTTCTGCGAAAAATCGGCCTTTCGGGGCGCAGCATCGTGCCGATGCTTATCGGTTTTGGGTGCACGGTACCGGGCGTTATGTCAAGCAGAACGCTCCCGTCGGAGCGGGACAGAAAAATGACGATCATGCTCACGCCGTTCATGAGCTGTACGGCGAAGCTGCCGATATACGGATTTTTCACACGGACGTTTTTCCCGAAATACAGCGGGCTTATCATGATCGGGCTTTATGTTCTCGGAATATTCGTCGGAATACTCGTTGCGCTTTTATCAAAAAGCACGGCATTCAAAGGCGAGGCTGTTCCGTTTGTTATGGAGCTTCCGAATTACAGACTTCCGGGCGCGAAAAACGTGGCGCATCTGCTTTGGGATAAGGCAAAGGACTTTTTGCAGAGAGCGTTCACGGTGATACTCATCGCGTCAGTCGTCGTGTGGTTTTTACAGACATTTGATTTCCGACTGAATGTGGTGGCGGATTCAAAGGACAGCATACTTGCCGCGGTCGCAGGCTTCATAGCGCCGGTGTTCCGACTGCACGGATTTGATGACTGGCGTGCGGTAACGGCGCTCGTTGCGGGATTTATGGCAAAGGAAAGCGTCGTATCGACACTGACAGTGCTTGCCGGAGCAGAGGGCATAACCTCGATCCTCGCGCCTGCCTCAGCCGCATCCATGCTTGTGTTCTGCCTGTTGTATACACCGTGCGTCGCGGCGATCGCTTCTATACGGCATGAGCTCGGCGGGAAGTGGGCATTCGGGATCGTGATAGGTCAATGCGCGATAGCGTGGGTGTTCGCACTCGTTGTAAGGGCAATCATTATTATGGCGATATAAAATTGTCGGCGAAGTTTTACTTTGCCGACAAAACTGCCTGTGTTCCAGCGCAGAGAACGTTGCTTTCTGTTGCTATCCAAAATATACTGCAATTTGCGGTAAAAGTTAATACAACAAAATGCGGTATACCATCATCGCATTGAGGTGATGGGATGTATCCGCGAATAAGGGATTTACGCGAAGACCGCGATATGAAGCAGAAGGATATTGCAAAAATATTGTTCTGTTCACAGCAGGTTTACAGCAATTATGAGCTCGGACAGCGTGATATACCTACTTCTGTGCTGATAAAGCTATCCGAATTCTACAATGTATCGGTGGATTATATTTTGGGGTTGACAAAGAATCCCGAGCGCAATAAATAAGCGGACATACTTCAATATGTCCGCTTATTATCGTCTGAGCCTTATGCCGCATTCAGCATGTTTTCAATGCTCACACCGTAACCGCGTGACGGGTCGTTTACAAGAACATGGGTTACAGCGCCGATGAGCTTGCCGTTTTGGATTATCGGGCTGCCGCTCATGCCCTGTACGATGCCGCCTGTTATATTCAGAAGCCGCTCGTCCGTTACCTTCAGCATCATGTCACGCATGTCACCGCCGCCGCGGTAAACGCGCACGATCTGCACGGCGTATTCACAAGGCCCGTTTTCATCAACGCAAGCAATGATAGAAGCGCTGCCGGTCGTGATCTCCGAGCTGTCTGCCGTTTCGAGGATCGCAGCTTCCGTGTTTAGCCTGTCTGCTTTTCCGAATATTCCGCAATTTGTGTTCGATGCTATATTGCCGAGTATTTCGGAAAAATCAAATGTGCCTATAAGCTGTCCGGGCGTCCCGCATTTTCCTTTCTGCACATCGGTCACGACAGCACCGGCAATGTTACCGGATCTTATCGGGATCAGGACACCGGAGCCGGAATCGTTTATTCCGTGCCCGAGCGCGCCGTATTCCCCCGTTTCCGGATCGTAATACGTCACCGTGCCGATGCCTGTCAGACTGTCACGCAGCCAAAGGCCGAGCTCCCACGAGCCGTCATCGCAGGCAAGCGGCGTGACGGTGTAGCTCACCGTGATATCACCGCGCTTTACGGTTATCGTTATCGGTTCTCCGTCAAGCGTCTGTGCGAGATTTTTAACATCATCACAGGAAGACACGTCAACGCCGTTGAAGTTGATTATAATATCGCCCGGCATCAGTCCCGCCGATGCTGCGGGCGAATCGCCGGTTTCGGAAAAGCCCGCGACGATGACGCCGTCCGATTCAACGGAAATACCGACGGCAGAGCCGACCGGTATAAGCGATTTTCCGGCAGCAAAAGCCGGTGTGCACAACAGTGAAAAGACAAGTATTATGGTGACAAAAAATGAAAATTTCTTTTTGATTTCAAACACCTCCTCCACGCATTTAATATGTCCGCAAATTCTGAATTTCGATGTATTAAATACTTCATGTTATGGAATATTTAAAGTAAAACGCCTCAAAAATGCAGATAATGCGTTGAAAATTTGAAAAATTTACTGTTTTTATCACAACTTGCGTTTTTCTTGAATAGTATATTCGGAAAACTATATCGGGAGTGAATAAAATGGCGGAATTCAGAACACTTAAAAAAGGCTCGCGCGACATTCAGGTGCAGCTTTTGCAGCTCGGACTTGTCCGCGCAGGATACAAAATAGCGATCGACGGGATTTTCGGCAGTCTGACGAAAAATGCCGTAACGGATTTTCAGCGGAAAAACGCTCTTGAGCCCGATGGAATCGTCGGAGAAAAAACATGGGGCAAGCTGCGCCCGTATCTTGTAGGATACACTGAGCATACTATCCGGGCAGGTGATACCGTGTATAAGCTTGCAGCGCGCTACGGAACGATGACGGATGCGATATACACGGCAAATCCGGGCATAATTCCCGAAAATCTCCAAATCGGCAGCAAGCTCATCATACCGTTTTCATTTGATGTCGTTCCGGATACCATAAGCTTTACATCCGTCGTCACCGCTCTGTGCATGGAAGGCATTTCCCGCCGGTATCCGTTCGTGAAAACGGAAAACATCGGCACAAGCGTTTTGGGAAAAAATCTGACGGCGGCGAAAATCGGAAACGGGAAGGCAAAAATGTTCATCAACGCGTCACATCACGCGAATGAATGGATCACAACGCCGCTTGTTCTGAAGTTCCTTGAAAACTATGCAAAAGCGGTAATGAATGATACTTACATCGGACGTATGGATGCAAAAGCGCTCACGACGTCGGTTACATTATATATTATGCCGCTTGTAAATCCGGACGGTGTTGACCTTGTAACAGGTGAGATAAAAAACAGAAACGCCGAAAAAATCGCGGCAGATTTCCCGAAAATTCCCTATCCGTCCGGCTGGAAGGCAAACATTGACGGTATTGATCTGAATCTGCAATATCCGGCTGGTTGGCAGGAAGCGCAGAAAATCAAATTTGCACAGGGGTTCACAATGCCCGCCCCGCGCGATTATGTCGGCACGGCGCCGCTCACAGCACCGGAAAGCAGAGCGGTTTATGATTTTTCAAAGCGCATGAATTTTGATTTGACCATATCTTATCACACGCAGGGCAAGGTTATTTACTGGCAATATCAGGAGCTTGCGGATAAAAAAGCGTATGAGCTCGGCTTGAAGCTCGCCGAAGCTTCCGGCTATGAGCTCGCGTATACGCCGTATGAATCATCTTTTGCCGGTTACAAGGACTGGTTTATCCTGCAATATAAAAAACCCGGATACACCGTCGAAGCGGGAACAGGCACACCGCCGCTGCCGATAACGCAGCTTCGCGATATTTACAGGGATAATGTCGGCCTTATCGTTACGGCAATGTCGGAGAGTGCGGAATTGTAGGAAGCACAGAGCAGGAAAAATAAGGAAAAAATTTCCAAAAAAGTGTTGCAAAGCGGAAATAAATGTGATAAATTATAGTCAAGGGCAGACAGAATAAAAACAGATGCCTAATTTATTCTGCTACGGAGGAATTATAATGGATAACACGATAAGAGTATATATCGCAGACGCAAGCGATGAGTTCAGAGAGGGTTTGAAGGACATCATCTCCATGGAAACGGGCATGACGGTAATCGGAGATACCGGTGACGGAAATGAAGCAGCCCGTGCTATTGCGGAGCTCAGTCCCGATGTCGTACTTATTGATATTGTGCTTTCGGGTATCGACGGACTCGGTGTTATGGAGCGCGTTAACAAAGCACTTGAGGGGAGAACGACGCCGGAGTACATCGTTGTTTCCGGATTTTCCGGAGAGCGCGTGCTTGCCAGTGCGTCAGAGCTCGGCGCGACATATTATATGCAGAAGCCGTGCGACACATCGGCGCTCATATCGCGTCTGCGCAGTATCGGCACGAAGAAGGCGGCATTTATCACATCGCTCAGACACGGTTATGAACAGAGTCTGGAAACGCAGGTCACGGAGATCATCCATGAGATCGGTGTTCCGGCGCACATCAAGGGCTATAAATATCTCAGAGAATCGATCATCATGACGGTAAACGATAACGAGGTGATAAACGGTGTGACGAAGATTCTTTATCCCGCCGTCGCAAAGCGGTACGCGACAACGCCGTCAAGAGTGGAACGCGCGATCCGTCACGCGATAGAGGTCGCGTGGGATAGAGGGGATATCGAAACGCTGCAAAAATACTTCGGATACACAGTATCCAATCTCAAAGGAAAACCCACAAACAGCGAATTCATCGCGATGATAGCGGATAGAATAGCATTGCAGAGAAAGCAGATGGCAAGATAAAAGAATCGTCGGCAAAGCGCAAAGGGTTTTGCCGACGGATTTTATTTCTCCCACAGATTGTAATGCCCGCGATAATCAAAACCGCATTTTTTGCAGGCGGCGACGGAATTTTCAGTGTCCGCCATGAAGACGATTTCCGCAAGTGCGGGATATTTTGCGAAAACGTGCGACACAAGGCTTGACAAAAGGGAATACGCATCATCTGGTGTTTCGGCGTACATGCCGAAAATCTCGACCATGTTTTTTTCGCGCTTTGCAAAAACCGAGCCGCGGATATCCTTGCCGCCGAGCGTGAAAATTTCCCAGTTGTCAATGCCCCAGCGCAGTTTGCGCACGTTCCAGTAAAGCTCGTCAAAATGCTTTGCATGAAAAGCAAGATACGCATCGTGTTCGGATTTTTCAAGCAGATGCGCTGTGATAGGAAACATTTTCTGTTTACATAATCTGAAATCATAGCTGTCCTCGGAAAGCGTAAAGCCGAGCGTGCGCAGCACATCGGCAACGACGGTGTTTTCCGCGGGTATGCCGACGGCAAGCCTTTCATGCGGAAAATCGTTAACGAGGCGTGATATAAGTGCGTTTGCGGGAGCGTAAGTCTCGGCATAAACGCCCGTTGTCTGCACATAGCGCGAACACGGAGCGCGGAATGCACACAGAACACCGGCAAGCTCGCCGTTTTCATACGCGCCGTATAATGCGCCGTTTTCGTTCTGAATGCTCCATGTGTACTCTTTTTGCATCGCGTCCGTGTTTTCAAACATCGGATAGGCGCGCGAGGTGATATTGCCGCACAGCTTTTGCGAAAATTTGACCGCTTCGTCCGGGTTTGTAAGAATTTCTGTTTTCATTTCGATCAGCTCCGTGTATATAATACACGGGCACGGAAAAATGCGCAATAAAAATTTATATTTTTTGCTTGACAGAACAGGGGCATACTGTTACAATATTAAAGCCGCATTGATTGGGCTTGCAAGTGGAGCAATCCCGCCTTGAATTGAGCGAGTCTCTAAAAAGTAAGAGGTGAAAAAGAAATGACATCCATCATTGAAACCGGCGGTAAGCAGTACAAGGTATCTGAGGGCGACATCATCTTTATTGAGAAGCTCCCCGTTGAGGCTGAAGAGACCGTTACATTTGACAAGGTCCTTGCAGTTATCGGTGATGATACCCAGACGTTCGGTCAGCCGTATGTTGACGGCGCGAAGGTAACGGCAAAGGTAGTAAAGAACGGTAAGTCCAAGAAGGTCATCGTTTATAAGATGCACCCGAAGAAGGGCTATCGCAGAAAACAGGGTCACAGACAGCCCTACACGAAGGTTCAGATCGAAACCATTTCTCTGTAAGAGAATTTCCAATTATCTCAACAAATCGGAGGTGTAACCTAAATGGCACATAAAAAAGGTATGGGTTCCACAAAGAACGGCCGTGATTCCGAGTCCAAACGCCTCGGTCCCAAAAGAGCAGACGGACAGTTCGTTCTGGCAGGCAACATCCTTGTAAGACAGCGCGGCACTAAGATCCATCCCGGCACAAACGTCGGTATCGGCAGCGATGATACTCTGTATGCAAAGGCAGACGGTATCGTTCGTTTTGAGCGCTTAGGTCGTGACCGTAAGCAGGTTTCCGTATACGAGGAAATCGCACAGTGACAAAACTGAAAAAAACAGGGCAGAATCATCTGCCCTGCTTTTTTTGTCAAGAGAAAAACTCGAGGGAAAAGTCTGCTGACTTTTCCCTCGAAATGTTTTATACGTGGAGGCAGGCG
>JAZRYQ010000047.1:0-6109 GCA_045600805.1 Candidatus Alloscillospira sp.
TGAATAAATCACTCGCAGAAAACACCGCAAAATGGATAGCAACCGCAGCGGCAGATAAAATCGGCAGCTCCAGGCTCTGGTACTTTGACTTTGAGAACAAACTATATTATTCATGTGACACCGGAGAATCAATATCCGAAGCTGAGCTCGGTCGACTTATCCAAAGCGGTCTGACCGAAAGCGAAGCAGCAGAAAGCGTTGACACGGTTGACGAGCCGACAGCGCCTGTATTGCCGCTTGAAAAAGAACCCGCCGCTTCAGATGCCGTTCAGGAAATACTCCCCGTCACGCAAGAGCCTGCTGTTTTCGGTTTTTCGGATGAGCACGTCAGCTCCACGGTCGGGAGTATGCTTGAAAAGCGCAGCTTCTACTGCGCCACGGCATATCTGTACTCCCTGAAGGATACCCATGCAGAGCTTGACCGTTCATATAAAGAGCTTGCGTATGCTCTCAACGACCCTCTGGCGGAATGCACTTATTCGTCCGATCGTATTTTCGACATTTATTTCAACGGAAATGACAACTGCTCCGAATATCTTTCCGTTTCCGCCGCTTTGCGCAATTATTTCAGAAATGACTGCTGCTATGATTACAGCATCCAGCGCCTTGCCGACGCGATGTCTTCAAACTCCGTAATAAAAAGCCATAACACCCTGTCGGAAATCATTTATACTCTCACCAGTTTTAAAACCGACATACAAAAGGGAATTGATTATTATTCAGAATACCGACAGCCAAAGAGAAAATCTTTTGAGCTGCATCTGGCCGCTATATGCGGAGAAGCCGAAAGCATATACGAAAACCACGTTGAAGGCAATCTGAAAGAAAACGCATGTCATAAGCGCTTCATGGAAACGAAGCGTCTGATGTTCTCAAAAGAAAACGATTTAGCATTTTGCATAAAGTCTGTTGCAGAAGATAACCGTGATAACCTCGACCTGATCGAAAGCTATCTTTCCGGTGCGTGCATAAAAGCAGGCTCTGTTATTAACAGCAGCAACATAGACACTGACAAAATTGATGAAATAATCGACTTTTTCTGGGATGAAGCCGGAAAAAACATGCGCCTCCTCAAAAAATCATCCGATCTTGTAAGCAGCCTGAGGCGAAATCTGCTTACTTTGGTAAAGAAAACACTGACTGTATTGTGCGACTACGTAGACACCGTCAGGTCCAGTGTTATCGATGACAGCGATCGCGGTATTGCCCATTATAATCGCATAAAGGGTAAGCTTTCTGCCGCATTTTCTTCGACAATAGAAACCATGAAGACCGAATGCGCCGAAGGCAATGTAAACGTCGGAGAGATGAACGTACTCATTCATACTCTTGAAGAGCTGAATTCCCGTCTCATCGGCAATTACAACGAAGAATGCAGAAAGTATTTCTACCTTCCGTTCCTTACAAGCGATGACGTGATTCTTAATGAAGATTATCTTCCCGAATTCCTCAACGTAGAAGAACTGGATGAGCTTTCCCCTGCAAGGCGGATCAAAGCTCACTTCACCAAAGAGAAGCGCAGCCTTCAGGACTCGCTTTCTGCGATCGTTGACGGAGAAGACAATTACGGTTCCGCTGAACTGATCCACAGGTATTTATCGTCGCATCCCGAAGAAGTAAGCGGTGAACTCATTTCCGGCGACGAGCTGTCAAGGTTTGCTTCCTATCCTTTGAACGATCTGGAATTAAAGAGAAAGCGCTTTATTGAAGAGCTGGAGCTGGCTCAATGTTATGGTCAGATCGACAATACCGTAGAGAACAGAAAAGACTCCTTTACGCAGATCATGGAATCATGGTACGAGTGGGCTAAAGCTACTCACAATTGCGGATTCTTTGATAAAATCACAGAAGCATTCAGAGAAAAAATCAAAAGTGATGCCAGGGTCCGTGCCATTGATCTGGAAAAGAACCTCGATACGTACAAGGCGTCAAATCCGGACTGGGAAAATCAGCCGTTGGTCGCAGCTGCGGTTGCAAAAATCGTCGAGCGCATACGTTCCCAGAATTATACGGCAGCAGAAGATGTGATGAACCCCCTTAATGCAGGCGATATTGAACCTGACCAGCCCTTCATGACACAGGATTATCTCGCCGAATACCTCGACGAATATTCGGATAACTACCGAATGACAAAGAGCGGCAACGCAACGCTCGAAAAGCAGTTTGTGGGAACCACACTTCGCAACAGGGATACGAAGGGCGCAAAGCATCTGATCGAAAGCTGGCCGAAAAACAACGGAGTCAGCGAAGGTAAAATCAAAGAGCTGTTGACGATGCTCGGATTCTCTGTGGGCAGCGTTGTTACCCAGAAACCCATTTCAGGCAAAGATAATTTCTTTGTAAAGCTCAGCAAGCCTGCGGACGGAAGAAAAACCAATTATAAGCATCCTGTTCCTATTTTCGGTTCGGAAGCTGAAAATAACGCATTCCGTGTGGTCAGCCTTTTCGGCAAGATGGATCCGGACAGGCTTATTGACACGTTTAAAGAAATAGGAAACACAAAAAACACACTCGTATTATTGGACTACTCCCTTTCACTGCCTGAGCGAAGAGAGCTTGCGCGCAAAACAAAAAGAGAATTCAACGGTGCAACGTTTGCAGTAATTGACCGCGTCGTAATAGTATATCTTGCAAAGCATTATCAGGACACTGCGGTCAACCGTATGCTCATGTCGGTAATTATGCCCTTTGCCGCATATCAGCCCTACGTTCCCGATTCATCAAAGGTCATGCCGCCCGAAATGTTTATGGGAAGAGCCAAGGATCTTAAGGACATCGAGTCTGCCTCGGGTGTCAACATAGTATACGGCGGACGTCAACTGGGTAAATCCGCCCTCCTCAAGATGGCAAAGAACGATATTGATCACAACGAAAACGGTGACCGCGCCGTATTGATCGACATCAAGGGCTGTGATTATAAGGCAACTGCCCGAAAAATCTCCGAAGCACTTTATGATGAGGGCGTAACGCAAACGGAAAACGTCACTGAGAATTGGGACGTACTTGCCAGGGATATCAAAAACCTGCTTCGCGACAACTCCATCCCCTATCTTCTCCTGCTGCTGGATGAAGCCGACGCTTTCATCGAAAGCTGTGAAGAAGTATCGTACAAGCCTTTTGATGCACTGAAGGATGTTCAGAGTATCGGCACAAACAGGTTCAAATTTGTCGTTGCAGGTCTCCGGAACATTATCAAGTTCAAAAACAACGCAGCTCTCAGGAACAACAGTGTTCTTGCTCATCTCAGCGATACTACCATCAAACCGTTTAAATCTGCAGAAGCAAGAGAACTGCTTGAGCGGCCGCTTTCGTATCTTGGTTTCAGATTCCAGGATGACAGCAAAACCGATACCCTTATATCAAATATATTCGGAACCACGAACTACTTCCCCGGTTTGCTGCAGCTTTACTGTTCAAAGCTCATTGATTCAATGAAAACGGATTATGCAGGTTATGATGAAGCTGAAACACCGCCATACGTTGTGAAGGAAGAGCACATCAAAAAAGTTCTGGCTGACAAAACGCTTGAGCAGGAGATCCGGAATAAATTCCTCATTACGCTGAAAGTCGACGCTGATGACTACTACTACCTCATCGCGCTTTTGGTTGCATTTCACTACCATAGCGAAAAGGAGAACAACGGCTGCACACCTGAGAACGTTATTGAAATCGCATCAAGCTACGGTATCGATAAGCTGTCCGAGCTGACAAGCGGCGAGGTCAGGGCTCTTATGGAAGAAATGCGGGAGCTCAACGTATTCCAGCAGACCGGTGCCAATGCATATCGCTTCTCCAGATTAAGCTTTTGTCAGATGATGGGCAGCGTTCAGGAAATCGACGACGCAATACTCGCATATGCGCTGGGCTCGGAGGTGTGATTCATGCAGGACATTTGGTGGAACAAAATAACAAGAGCCAGAAATTTTATCGACTCAATTGTTAACGCTCTGGAGCAGTATAACAACGTTGTCCTGGGACTTCCACAGCACGTGCCATGGTATGATAATATGCGCAGCATTATTGACAGAGATCTGGGCAATGCTTTTGGAGACAGGAATATTCGGGAGATTTCATGCCCCGAAGGCGACGTCGGTAAATATTTGCTTGATAATTTTTGTAAGAAAGAAAAGCGGGCTGCATACAGAGGGAACAAGTCGTATGCCACGTTTCTCGCGGAGAGTACAGACATTGTGTTGAATTCTTACATCATTTGGGTAACTGATATATCCGAAGAAAAATTATCCGAATGGATAGCTTTTGTTTCAGATTACAACAAGCATATGAGTGCAGATGCTTCGCCCGCTTTGTTTGTGCTGGAAACCGGCGATTCGGTCATGGTAAAAGCCTGTAAGCACGTTCGGTGGATCATGTTTTCAAACGAAATCAGTGCCTATGACAAATTTGTGTTCTGCATGCTGGCTGGTTCATCATATTCAATGGAGAATCCGATCAGACAATACTTTGCTGAAATGATCGCTTCGATATGCTCGGATGACGTTGAGCTTTGCGGTGCATGTATCGGCTACGGGAAAAGCTTTCTCGAAGACCCCGTTTCGTGCTTAAAAACAATATGCGATACGGAACGCAGAAGCGACAGCTCCGCTTTTGAAATTGATATTGATGAACAAAAAATCGATAATCTCATATGGGAGTGTCAGGTCAAGATAGTATTTCCCGCAATAGAAAAATATCGAAACGAATTCGTGAAACGCCATTATAAGGAAATAAGCAGCGTATTGCCGATAGAGAACAGTTATGGAGAGAGCATAGATATACCCGAAGACGCCGAAATAGGACTGCTGTATCACATGACGTCATTCATGGGTGCAATTCAAATGCGGGACAACAATGAATTTCCGACGCTTAAAGCTTTTTACAATGCGCGTAATTCATTAGCACACCTGAGGCCCATGACATTTGCAGAAACCGAATTCATATTAAAAACAGTTTAACGCAAAAGCACAGTGCTTTTTCTTGTGAGAAACGGAGCAGCAAATCCGCTCCTTGCCCGTTCGGGGATGTTTCCCGACTGTGCATGCTTCAGATCACGAACTGGTCAAGGTAACGCTTGCTCAGGCGCAGGGAGTTCAGAACGTCCTCCTCGCAGCTCTCAAAGGCCTTGTCCTCCACCTCAAGGCAGGTGAAGCCGTCGTAGCGGATATCGGTGAGGGCGGAAACGAATTTGCCCCAGTCAACGTCGCCCAGTCCCGGAAGCTTGGGGGACATGAAATCCAGAGGATATGCCATGACGCCCACGTCGTTGAGCTTGTCGGGATAAAGCTTGATATCCTTGTAGTGAACGTGGAATATCTTGTCCTTAAACTCGTAAATGGGCTTTATGTAGTCTATCATCTGCCATACGAAGTGGCTGGGGTCATAGTTGATGCCGAGGTTGTCACTGTTGAGGATTTCAAAGACCCTGCGCCAGTTTGCGGGGGTGGTCATGATGTTCTGTCCGCCGGGCCACTGGACGCGTCCGAAGAGCATGGGGCAGTTTTCAATGGCGATCTTCACTCCCAGCTCCTCTGCCAGAGCGATGATGGGAGGCCATACCTCCTTAACAAGCTCCATGTTTTCCTCAACGCTCTTTGTCTGGTCGCGTCCGATGAAGGTGGTGACCATGTTGACGCCCAGCTTTGCGCTGGCGCGGATGACGGTCATGAGGTGGTCGACGTTTGCCCTGCGCTTTTCAAGGTCGCCGTCCATGGTGTTGGGATAGAAGGCGAGGGAGGAGAACTCAACGCTCTTGTCGGCGGCATATTTCAGAACGTACTGTGCGTACTCATCATCCTCAAGCACGCGGGCAACGTCAATGTGGCTTACGCCTGCATAGCGGCGCTCCGCCTTTCCTGCGGGCCAGCAGGCGACCTCAACGCACTGAAAGCCCATTTCGGCAACGGTATCGATCATCTGCTCGAAGCCGTATTTATCGAGAATAGCTGTAACAAGACCAAATTTCATAGTATTGCTCCTTTCGGTGTAATCACCTTTTTCTACATTTAGACTAAACATGTTTAAGACCTTTGTCAAGCAACTTTTCGGCAAAGAAAAAAGCAACGTCATGTTGTCCAATTCACATCACATATTTTGTGCAATTGGTCGAATAGGA
>JAZRYQ010000048.1:0-2432 GCA_045600805.1 Candidatus Alloscillospira sp.
CTTGCCGTACTTGCTGTCTACGATCGCTTCTCCGAGCGTTATGCACGCAGTGCCTCCCTGTGCCTTGCGCTCATAATATGCCGCTACATCTTCTGCAAAGAGCCCTTCAAGCGACGCATTCGGATGTCCTGTCGGCGCGGAGAAAATCCTGTTTTTAAACAGGTTGTTTCCGATCATGACAGGCTTGAATAAATTCTGATATTTCATGTCTTGTCCTCCCGATTCATATTTACACTTTATTCTAATACAACACACCATGCAAAACAATAGACGTTCTCTGCGTGTTTGCGCAATAATTGTATTGACCTGTAAAACCGTTATGCTATAATGTAGAAAAAAACTGAGGTGAGACATTATGGCAAAACTGAAAAATTCCGCTGAGATCGATATGCTCAACGGGCCGCTTTTCGGAAAGATAATCCGATTTATCATTCCGATCATTTTAACACGTCTGTTACAGCTCTGCTTTTCCGCGGCTGACAAAGCGGTCATCGGCAGATGCGTCGGAGACATGGCGCTTGCCGCTGTCGGAGGTTCATCAACGCTCGTAGCACTTATGATGTGGATATACAACGGTCTCGGAAGCGGTGTTGCCGTTCAGGTATCGAACGATATCGGCAACGGCAGCGATGAAGAGATATCGAAAAGTATCCACACGGCAATGACGACCTCCATTATCATCGGCATAGGCATGATGATAATTTCTCTGCTGCTTGCAAAGCCAGCACTGCGTCTGCTCAATACGCCGGGTGATATATTTGACCAGTCGTCTTTATATCTCAAGGTCTATCTGACCGGTCTTCCGGCTATACTCGTTTATCAATTCGGTGCCGCAGTCATGCGCGCCGTCGGCGACACGACAAAACCGGTGTTTTATCTTGCCGTTTCCGGTGCTTTAAACCTTGCGATGAATCTAATATTCGTGCTTGTATTCCATCTTGATGTTCTCGGTGTTGCTCTTGCAACGTCGATTTCGCAGTATATTTCGGCATTTCTGATCATCCGATATATGACGAGTCTCAACGACCGTTACAGGCTTGAATTTTCAAAACTGAAAATATACTGGAATAAGCTCGCGTCGATCATCCGGATCGGTGTTCCCGCCGCTGTACAGGGCGTGATGTTTGCTGTTTCCGATATGGGTATACAGACCGCCGTCAATTCTCTCGGCGCTCACGCCGTTTCCGGAAACGCTGCCGCTCTTTCGGTTGACGGCTTCGTATTTATACCGATGGATGCACTCACACAGGCTTGCATGGTATTCTCCGGGCAGAACGTCGGCGCGGAAAATTATGATCGCTCCATCAAGGCCGTAAAGCTGTGCGCAGCGATCGCCTCCGTTCTCGGTCTTGCCGTCGGATTGATCATATTCGCATTCAAAACACCGCTTGTCCGGATTTTCCTGCCTAATTCTCCGGAAGCCGTTTCATACGGCGTCGGCAGGCTTTCGATCGTCACGACGACATGCTTTATTTACGGCATACTGGATTGCATCTCGGCTGCGCTGCGAAGCTACGGCTCCTCCACGCTGCCGGCTATCATCTCTATTGTCGGAATAAGCGCGTTCAGGCTCCTGTGGGTATTTCTTTACTTCCCGCATCATCCGACAATGTTCCAGCTTTATCTGTGCTACCCGCTTGCGTGGATCATCTGCATTGCTGCTGAGCTTGTGGCATTTATATATGTTGTAAAAAAGCGAAAAGCAAACGCTCCCGCGGTAATATAAAATTTGGGCGCACTGCAAAACCTCATTTTGCAATGCGCCCTTTTTGTGTTGTCTAAAACCCACCAAATTATACGTCTGCGGGGCTGCTCAATTTAGCGACAAGCCGGGTAGTGCTCAGATCATGCACAAAGTGCGCATCACGTTCCGCAAAGCGGAACACATCATTCAAAAATCCCACTTTTGTCCGGTAGACAAAGGTGGGATTTTTCATGGTGCCGGTGACCGGGGTCGAACCGGTACGAGGTTGCCCTCACGGGATTTTAAGTCCCGGGCGTCTGCCTATTCCGCCACACCGGCAACTAAGCGTGGTTATGATAACACCAATTTGACTATTTGTCAATTCATAAATTCACATTACAGCAATGACAAATAGGCGTTTATCACCGCTGTACCCGACAGAACGGTTATCCATGCAGCCAATGCAAGCGCCGGCCCGAACGGGAATTCCTTTCCGAAGCCTTTTTTCATGACCATCGCTCCGACAAGGCCGATAACGCACGCTAAAATCAGCAGATAAATCGTTTTTAGCGGGCCGAAGTGTATACCGAGCACAGCCATAAGCTTTATGTCAGCGCCGCCCATGGCGTCACGCTTGAGCACTTTTTCGCAAATCAAAACGACCACAAACAGTACCGCAGCGACAGCAAGACCTAAAAGCGCATCTTTTATAAAGCCCTTCTCACCGATCCGCAAAAGCACAAACACA
>JAZRYQ010000049.1:0-8191 GCA_045600805.1 Candidatus Alloscillospira sp.
AATGTCCGCAGTGATCATGTTATCCTCCCTATAAGTTACTGGATCTACTGTACATGATAAACAAGCCGTTTGTCAATAATAAGAACGGTGCAATCTCGTTTGAGATCGCACCCATTCTTAAAATATCTGTTTGTCAAAAAAGTAACGTAAATCAGTTACATATTGCTCTCGTAGGACTCAATCATCTTCTTGACCATCTGGCCGCCGATTGAGCCTGCCTGACGGGAAGTGAGCTCGCCATTGTAGCCGTCCTTAAGGTTTACGCCTACCTGGTTTGCAGCTTCCATCTTAAACTTGTCCATTGCCGCACGGGCATTGGGATTCATAATGCTTGAACTCTTAGCCATTATTTTTTCTCTCCTTTTCATGTTTCGGGAACTTTACCCTACAATAGCATTGCCTTTGCATGGTTTATTATTCAAAACAAAACATGGAAAATCTGAGAAAAATTCTGTGCTGTGAGTTTATTTGCAATTTCAAGTTGCGCTGCCGAGCTTTGACAGTACTTCCGTAAAATACTCCGGCAGCGGGGCTTCGAGCGTTAAACGGTTTTTTGTGCGCGGATGAATAAAGCTGAGTTTTGAAGCGTGCAGACATTGACCGGAAAGACCTTTTTCGGGCTTTTTTCTGCCGTAAACCAAATCCCCCAAAAGCGGGTGACCGATGTAAGCCATGTGTACGCGGATCTGATGTGTTCTGCCTGTTTCAAGACGGCATTGGATATGTGTATATCCGTTATAGCGTGCAATGACCTTATAATGCGTCACAGCGGGTTTTGAGCTTTTATCTGTCACTGCCATACGCTTGCGGTCAACCGGGTGACGACCGATCGGTGCGTTGACCGTGCCTTCTTCGTCGCGAAGCGAGCCGCACACAACAGCGTCATAGATCCTGTATAGACTGTGATCCGACAGCTGCTCCGATAAAAAAGCATGCGCTTCGTCATTTTTGGCAGAGATAATAAGTCCTGACGTATCCATATCGATCCTGTGTACGATACCTGGGCGGATAACACCGCCGACGCCGGAGAGAGAATCACCGCAATGATACAAAAGCGCGTTTACAAGTGTGCCGTCAGCATGTCCCGGTGCGGGATGTACGACCATTCCACGCGGCTTGTTTACGACGATGATGTCATCGTCCTCATAGACGATATCAAGCGGGATATCCTGAGGCAGAGCCTCACACAGTTCAGGCTCCGGAAGCAAAACGGAAAAAACATCGCCCGATACGGTCTTATAATTTTTCTTAACGGTCTTGCCGCGTAATGTGACAAGACCGTCGTTTAAAAGCTTCTGTGCGGCGCTGCGGGAAATTTCGGGCAGTGCCGTGCATATTAAGATGTCGATACGCTCGCCGTCATTGACGGCGGTGATTTCAGTCGTCGTAGCCATATTCTTTCAGAATATCGTCAAGCGTATAGTCTAATTCGTCAGAATCGCCTGACGATGCCGTGCTGCCGGTATCAAATGCGGACAGAGAAGAAGCAAAGTCAGAATCATCTGCCGTGGTTCTTGTCAGTCTATCGTAAACATCGTTGACATCCGGCAATATTTCCGGCTCCTGATACGGTGCCTTGGCTGCTGCGCGGACATCCTTTACGGGGATTTTTACCGTGGATTCATCGACATCGGGTCCGAATTTTTTCGCACGGCGGACAACGCGGCGCTCTCTTGCGTTGCGCGGCTTATGGTCGATCGGTGAATACGGAGCAGGAGAGCCGTCCTGCATCTCCTGCATCGCAACGTTTTTCGCTTTGTTTTTTCCGGGGTGCCAGAAAAACAGCAGATAAATCACAAGGAAAAACGCGCCGACGCATACAAATATATCCGCAACATTGAATACAGCGAACGTGATGAATGTCGGCTCTATCATATCAACGACAAAACCGTACACGATTCTGTCGATCAGATTGCCGATGGCGCCGCCGAGGATAAAGGCGAGCGACAGCCTGCCGAAGCCGTTGAATTTCGACAGAATAAGCAAAAGCAGAATGATAACAACGGCGACGGCGGAAATTATCGTCAGAATGAGCGTTTTATCGGAGAAAATCGAAAACGCTCCGCCTGTATTTTGAATATGTGTCAAACGGACAATGCCGGGAATAAGCTCAAACTGACCGCCTACGCCTATTTTCTGCGCGGTGAAGGACTTTGAAGCCTGGTCTGCAAGTACGATCAGAAAAGAAATAACAAAATACAACATTGTGAAACGTCCTTTCTTTTACAATAGAGAACTGTAACGGCAGGATTATTTTACAGCAGCCGTGCATCTCGGGCAGAGCTCCGGATGCTCGGGGTCCTCACCGAGATGGTCACTGTGCGCCCAGCATCTCACGCATTTCGGAGCCGTGCTCGGAATGACCTTGACGGTGATGCCTTCAAATTCGGTTCCCGTATAGCCTTCTCCTGCGCCGCCGGTAAGCGTAACTTTGGATACGATGCAGGTTTCGGCAAGCATTTCGGCTGTTACGTCCGAGAGCTTTTCAAAGGCGGCGTCGTTTGCAAAAACAGTTACCTCTGCGTCAAGCGGTTTGCCGATGATCTTTTCGGCACGCGCAAGCTCCAGCGCTTTGTTCACATCGGCTCTTACCGCGAAAACCTTATCCCAGAAAGCAAGCTTCTCGTCGGAAAGCGACCAAAGCGTGTTGGGCTTCGGCATATCGTTGAGCATTACGTGGCGGCAATCGGCAGAAGCATGGTGCGGCATGGACTGCCATATCTCGTTTGACGTAAACGAAAGGATCGGCGCGAGAAGCCTTACAAGAGAACTGAGAATGATATATATCGCGCTCTGACCGGAACGGCGCTTTGCACTGTCGGACTTTTCGCAGTACAGTCTGTCTTTGATGATATCAAGATAAATATTTGACATTTCGACGACGCAGAAATTATGAATTGCGTATGTCACGGAGAAGAATTCATATTTCTCATACGCCGCGAGGCACTTGCTGATCAGCCCGTTCAGCTTTGTGAGAGCCCATTTGTCGAGCTCTTCCATATCATCGAAAGCGACAAGCTCATTCGGGTCAAAGCCGTCGAGATTTCCGAGAATGAAGCGGGCGGTATTTCTGATTTTCAGATACTTGTCCGAAAGCTGCTTGAATATCGCATCTGAGCAGCGCATATCAAGATGATAATCCGCGGAAGCAGCCCAAAGTCTTACAAGCTCTGCGCCGTATTTCGGGATCAGCTCATCGGGAGCGACGCTGTTGCCGAGTGATTTGTGCATAGCCTTGCCCTCGCCGTCAACTGTCCAGCCGTGTGTCAGAACAGCGCGGTAAGGAGCAGAGCCTTTTACGGCAACGCCCGTGAGCAGTGAGCTCTGGAACCAGCCGCGATACTGGTCGCCGCCTTCAAGATACAGGTCGGCAGGCCATGTTTTCGGAGAATCAAGCTCCATGGAGGCGACATGCGTCGAGCCGGAATCAAACCAGCCGTCAAGTGTGTCTGTTTCCTTTGTGAAGCCTTCCTTCGCGCCGCAGTGCGGGCAGACAAAGCCTTCGGGCAGAAGCTCGAGAGCATCGGAGTCAAACCATGCGTTTGAACCCTTTTCCCCGAAAATGCGGGAGATTTTTTCAATCGTTTCGGGAGTGCATATGGGCTTGCCGCAATCCGGGCAGTAGAAAACGGGAATCGGCAGTCCCCAATGGCGCTGACGGGAAATGCACCAGTCTGCGCGCTCACGCACCATGGAGACCATTCTGTCATGGCCCCACGACGGCATCCATGTTACGCTGTCACAGGCTTTGACCGCATCCTCCTTAAACGCGTCAACAGAGCAGAACCACTGTTCGGTCGCGCGGAAAATGATGGGCTTTTTGCATCTCCAGCAGTGGGGGTAGGAGTGAACGATGTCTTCCTTTGCCAAAAGCGCACCGGACGCTTCCAAATCGGGGATGACGACGTCGTTTGCTTTTGTGATGTGTGTGCCGTTGTATTTTTCGTCCGTCATGATGCCGCGGTCATTCACGGGAACGTAAACATCAATGTTTGTACCCTTTTCGCGGTTGTATTTCTGGCAGATGAAGAAGTCGTCGGCACCGAAGCCGGGCGCTGTATGAACGCAGCCGGTACCGGCATCGAGCGTTACATGGTCACCATTGAGAATGATGGATTTCCTGTCGGCAAACGGGTGCTGCGCCGTCATCATCTCAAATTCGGAGCCTTTGAGTTCTGCCAGAATTTCATAGCTTTCGATTTTTGCCGCTTTCGCAACGGACGGAGCAAGCTCTTTTGCGACAATGTATACTTCCCCGCAGGGAGCCTTCATGAGAATGTAATCAATGTCGGGACCGAGGCAGATGGCCATATTGCCGGGCAGCGTCCATGTTGTGGTCGTCCAGATCACGAAATATGTTTTTGAAATGTCTGTGTATTTTGACAGTACGCCCCTGTCATCGGAAACGGCGAATTTTACAAAAACGGTCGTACACGGATCGTCCGCGTATTCGATTTCCGCCTCTGCAAGAGCGGTTTCGTCCTGCGGGCACCAGTAAACGGGCTTTTTGCCTTTGTAAATATAACCCTTTTCATACATCTTGCCGAAGACCTTGACTTCCTCGGCTTCGAATTTGGGATTCATCGTGAGATACGGGTTATCCCAATCACCGAGAACACCCAGACGCTTGAACTGAGCCATCTGCTTTTCAACAAAATCCTTTGCAAAAGCCTGACATTCGTTTCTGAAATCGGAAACGGACATTTTATGGCGGTCAAGCTTATGCTGCTTGATAATGGCGCTCTCAATAGGCATACCGTGGTTATCCCAGCCCGGTGTATACGGCGCCCAATAGCCCGTCATGTTTTTATAACGCACAATAAAGTCCTTCAGGCACTTATTGAGCGCTGTACCCATATGGATATAACCGTTTGAGAACGGAGGGCCGTCATGAAGAATAAACGATGGCTTGCCATGATTTTTCTCCAGGATCAGCTTGTAAAGCTCAATATCATTCCATGCTTTGAGCATATCGGGCTCGCGTTTCGGAAGAGAAGCGCGCATAGGAAAATCGGTTTTAGGCAGATTCAGAGTTGCGTTGTAGTCCTGAGACATCTTGAATTGTTCTCCTTTTTCATTTGTTCAGCCCCGAAGGCGCAACGATACCGCTTGCCGTCGGGGCATTTTGTTACAGGGAAATATTATTCTTCGGTATTGAAATTGATGCCGAAGCGAAGATTATCAAAATCAAATTTTGCACGCTGCGTGCTCTCGCTTTCGTCAAGCCTTGATATCTGCGAGGCTGCCTGCTGGAACGGGTCCTGTGCCGGCGCCTGCTGGATAGGTGTGGGCTGCACATGGATCTTCGGCACGGCGGCAGGCTTGATAACAGGTGCAGACGAAGGGATTTCATCCTCCGTGATTTTTGACATGGCGCTGTCAATATCATGAACGGTGTCCATGATCTCTTCTTCTCTTACCTGCTCCGGAGCGGGAGCTTCATCTTCCTTTTTCGGCTGTTTGCGTTCAAGATTCGGCACAGCCTGAAGGAAACTGTCAAGCTTTGTGAGAAGAGAGCGGTTTTCACTGACAAATGCGGCAACAGCCTGCTTTGCAACGGCAAGACGCTGCTCTTCGATTTCAACGGCCGCGCTGAGCTCATTGAGCTTCTGTGTTGATTCCTCCGTAGCGGCTTTTATCATTTCATCGCTTTTTTCCTGAGCGCTTTTCAGCATATCGTTTCCGGTGCGCTGCGCGTTCAGAAGTGCCATACGCATGGCATCCTCCGATGAACGGTACTCTTCGATTTTTTCTACGAGAACTTTGATTTTGCCTTTGAGGATTGCGTTTTCTTTATAAAGTGCCGTGTAATCTGTCGTGATGTTTTCCAAAAAGTCATCGACAACAGCCTGATCATAACCGCCGAATACGGCTCTGACAAGCTCTTTTCCTGTAATTTCCTGCGGTGTAAGCATTATCCTTCAATCCTTTCTTGCATATATCTGTTATCTCATGTTCAGACCGCTGCTCTCAAGCTCATCAATGATATCCCCCATAAGGTCAACGTCATACGGTGTGATAAGATAGGTGCTGACGGCGACCTTCTTGATTTTGCCGTCCTGAGCGTAAGCAACGCCGCTTAAAAAGTCGATCAGTCTGCGGGAAACATCCTTGTTGGTCTGTTCGAGATTCAATACGACTGTGCGCTTGTCTCTCAAATGGTCGGCTATCTCAACGGCTGCGTCAAACCCCTCCGGCTTTACAAGCACGACTTTGAATGCCGCGGTCGCATGGATGTTTACGACCTTGTTGCTGTCGCGGTGCTCTTCAAATCCGCCGTAAGAGCTTCTTGCCTGAACAGGCGTTTTCGGCGGGATGGGCATTTGTTCGGGTGCCTTCTGAGAAAAATCCTCAAATTCTTCTTCATCGTCATAAGGACGTGCCAGTCTTTTGATTTCATCTAATAATCCCATAACAGAAATCCTCCTAAATATCTAAGCAGCACAACAAGGGTGCAAAGCGGGCATAATAAGAATATTATATATTATCTTATTTTTTTCGCGTTATGTCAATAAAAAGTGACAATTTAATTGAAAAAATATAAAATTTGGCAATTTAGAACAAATCTATCTTACTATGGCCCCGTTTGACAGATTCTTGCCTTTTACGATTATCTCAGAGCCGTCATTGAGTATACTGCCTGTGTCCGGCACGATCAGAACGTGAGAATTATCGTATTGCAATACGATGTCAACATTCACGCGCTTAGCCTGATAGCCGATAAGGATATAGACAAAGTCTTCTCCGTCTTTGTCCGTGTGGATGGCGGAGCGGGGAACGGAAATGCCGGAATCGGAAGAGAATATTACATTCGCGCCGAGCTCCCGGACGGAGGAAATGCCGTCAAGATCATATTCGGTCGAAAAAACCACAACGCGCTCATCGTCGCGCACCTTGCATATCTGTTCAACGGTCATGGATATATCGGCGGAATAGTTTTTCGTGAAAACAACGTGCGCATTTTCGCCGACCTTCAGTGCGTCTGATTTTTCGGCGTCCATGATCGCGGCGAAATACCATTTTGTACCGTGTACGAGCTTCCCGAAGCAGGCTTGCTTTTGCGGTGTGCTGAAAAGCTCCTTCAGCGATTCCGGCGTGAGCCCGACTAAATCACCGGAAGACACGGATTCAAAGCCATCCGTTGACGAAATAAACAATCCGCTTGTTTCGGCGTAAATATTCGTGCTGCCGGTCTGCACGCTTTCAAGCTGTTCAAGCTTGTCCTTCAGCTGTTCAAGCTCGCTTACGGGGTCTGTGTCTTCTTCGATATCCAAAACGGCGTATTCGGCATTGTAAATATCACTTTCCAGTGAATCCATATCGTCTTTGGCAAGGGAAATATTGATGCTTTTGATAAGCTCGGGAATATCGCCAGTGCTGCGGCCGGAAATCATGTTCTCCAGATATTCGATGCGTTCTTTTGTGCTGAGTACGGCGTCTGCCTGTTCAAGCGCATACTGGCTTGCATAGCTGACGGCGACAATGCCTCCTGCCGAGACCTTCTGCCCGTTTGCGATCGGAGAAATGACGCCGCTGCCTGATAAGACACGCTCATCACGGATAACATATCCCTCTGCCGGAGCGGATTCGGTTATGACCGTATTGACCGCGATCACCGTTTGCAGCGGTTTTGTTATCAGGTTAAAAATATGTATTCCGAAATAGCAGAGTATGGCTGTGAAAAGTATCACGGCGATTGCTTTGATGAGTGTGTCGCTTCGGCGCATGGCTTCTCCTTTATGTGTTATCAGTAAACATGATGGATTTTGCAGGTATTATCGTAGAAATGGCGTGCTTGTATATCATCTGCTGTTTTCCGTCGGATTCCACAAAAACCGTGAAATCGTCATAGCCCGTAACGGTGCCCTTGAGCTGAAATCCGTTCATCAGAAAAATCGTCGCAGATTGCTTTTCACGCCTTAAAGCTCCGAGCATAAGCTCCTGTAAATTAAATTTTGCCATTGTTTGCCGTCCTTCCCGGGCGGTCTTTTTCTGCCGCCCATTTATTATTTTTGACGGCATTATTCTATTATTTTCAGCTTAAAAAGCTTGTCGAAATCCGTAGTGCGTCATCAATATTTGGTAATTTTTTCCAAATAATCCAATGCATTGCTTCATCCCGCCGCAGCCATGAAAGCTGACGCTTTGCATATCTGCGGGATTCCTGCTTGATTTTTTCGATCGCGTCGCA
>JAZRYQ010000050.1:0-4292 GCA_045600805.1 Candidatus Alloscillospira sp.
GCCATGCGATTGATGAAAAATATGACACCGCAGAAGTGAAACATAAAAAAATCCTTGTTGTCGGAGGCGGTATCGCCGGCATGACGGCTGCGCTTACAGCGGCTGAAAAAGGCCATGAGGTCATCCTCTGCGAGAAAAATGACAGACTCGGCGGCGTTCTCCGCTGTGAGGAAAAAGTGCCGTTTAAAAAACATCTTGACGAATACCTTGACCATCAGGCGCTGATGATATCCCGCGCGCCGATAGACGTGAGACTTAACACGAATGTCACGCCGGAATATGCTGAGAGCATCGGGGCAGATGTCATCATCTGCGCGCTCGGCTCAGAGCCTTTCGTTCCGTCGATTCCGGGAATCGACGGGAAAAACGTACTTGCTGCGGAGGATGTGTATATGCATCCTGAAAAGGCAGGGGAAAACGTCGTTATTCTGGGCGGCGGACTTGTCGGCACGGAAATGAGTGTTTATCTCGGGATGATGGGCAAAAAATGCACCGTGCTTGAAATGGCGGATAAGCTGACATACGGCGGAAATATCCTGCAGGGGCAGGCGCGTGAGCTTCAGTATCCCAAATACGGAATTGAGATAAAGACGGGTACACGCGCTGTAAAAGTAACGGAAAAAGGCGTGATCGCCGCGGATTCCGAGGGGGAAAAGCTATTTGAAGCAGACACGGTCATAACCGCCATGGGTATGAAGCCTTTGCGTGAAGAAGCGCTTGCGCTTCGTCTGTGCGCGCCGGATTTCTACCTTGTCGGTGACGCAAAGCAGGTAAAGAGCATACGAGAGGCAAACTGGGACGCCTATCAGGCAGTGCTCGACTGCGGAAGGGTGTAAAAATGATCATTCATGATTATGACAGCAGCACGGAATCTTTGATAAGTCTGGAAAGCTTTTACGGGAAACCGAAAAAAATCGTCGAAAAATGCCTGATAGTATTTTCAAAAGTGATCCACGAATATCTGCTTCAAAAGTATGATTGTTCAATTATCGGGAAGATCGGTGCTTGCAATGGCAATACAAATATATACTGCTTTGACTATAACGGCGAAAAAGCGGCATTTTATCTTTCTTCGATTGGCTCAGCGCTTGCGTCCGATAATTGCTATGAAGCGCATTGGCTGACCGGAGCTACAAAATTTGTCATGTTCGGCTCCTGCGGCAGTCTGGATCGTGCGGCAACACATGGGAAATTCATCGTTCCTACGGAAAGCTACCGGGGTGAGGGGTGCTCCTATTATTACGCGCCGCCCTCTGATTATCTTCCCATCAAAAATGTAGAGAAGCTTGCAGAAATTTTCGATGAAATCAGGATACCCTATGTCAAAGGCCGCGTATGGACGACCGATTCCATGCTCCGCGAAACTGTCGGATTGGTAAAAAAGAGAAGACAGGAGGGGTGCCTTGCCGTTGAAATGGAGCTTGCGGGCGTTGAGGCTGTGTGTGACTTTTACGGACTTGAATTATACGATTTTCTCGAAGCGGGAGACGTTCTTGAAGAAAGCGGCTACGATATGCAGGGGCTTCCAAATGCCAATCACGATTTTGGAAAGCTCATGATCGCTCTTGAAATTCTGAAACGGATATAGTGATATCAAAAAGCTTTTGCTTATACAAAAACCGCAGAAAAGGGATTTTCTCCCTCTTCTGCGGCTTCTATTTTGTCTTTTGTTATGACGGCTTTGTCAGTCGGTTGATTCTTAGAGCAGCGGCTCCATCTCGAGAACGGGATGACCCTTCTCGCTGAGGAAGTTCATGAGCTCTTCCGGATCGCCGGGATCGGTCATAACTGTTTCGTCGGCAATCATGTCAACGAAATTCTCAATGCCGTAAAGCTCTTTTGCTGTTGCGTTGAGCTTGGATGCGATCTGATCTTTGAGTGCCTTCGGAAGCCATACAACACGTGCTACGCCGCCTTCAGCCTTGAGGAACTTCTTGGAAGCGATGAAGTGCTTGCCGTGTCCCATATAGCCCGGAGTCTGAACGCCGCCGCCGGTCATGGAAGCCATCTCGGAGAAGGTCATTCCGAGCGGTGTCATACCGATGTGCTCACGGTTTACGATAACAAATCCGCTTGTCATAGGTTCAATACCGCAGATGCATTCGAAGCAGCCGCAGCTTGTCATAGGATCTTCCAGGATCGAGTACAGCGTTACCTGCTCAAGAGCACCGTGTGAGTACTGCTGAACAGCCTCGTTGACATCCTCGTATGCGCCTACGCGCTCATCAATAACACGCTCTTTTGTAACGACCTGGCACGGACCTGTCGGGTCGAGCTCGTTTGTTGCTTTCGCGTCAAGCCATGAAACGGCGCCGCAGAGACCGAGACGCTCCGGTGTGACGATACATACATGTGAAGGAGAGAACGCCTGGCAGAGTATGCAGGTGTAGAAAACTTCGACGCTTTCGTCAGTGAGTGTTGCAAGACGGGCATCACGCTTGTCAAATGCCTGATTTGCCATAACACGGAGCTCTTTGCACTTATCCGGATCTGTATAGATCTTGACCTGGCACTTGTCAACGACCTTATCGTACTCGCTCTTTACCTTTGCGTAAAGAATTTCGCCGATGTGACGTGCTCTGAAGCCCTTTGCAAATGCTTCGGTGCTTACGCGGATACGGATCATATCACGCTGACCGGTGTGCATGATGCCTTCTGCCTGGTTGATGAAGTTGTGGAACTTACGCTCGAAAACAGGCTCAAAGTCGCTCTGGATGTTCTTGCCGGCAACTTCAACGATGACTGCGAGGTTCATCTTGCTGCCCGGCTCAAACTCATCAAAGTCGGGACCTTCAAGAATGATGCTGTGATCCTCAACCTCTGTGAGATCCTTCGTCTGAACAAGCTCAAAGCAGTCAAGACGTGAGCCGTCGATATCAACATGCGTGTCCTTCTTACGGATGATCTCGCCTTCAAAGGCTGTCGCGTAAGAAACGGGGATGTCGATGTTCGTGATTTTGATTTTGATATCACGGGCTTCAAGAGAAGTCTCGATGAAATCTTTTGTGTTCTCCTGAATGATGAGGGATTTCGGAACTCTCCACATATCTTCTGTATCATTTGTGATAACAGGGAAGCCCATGGCGATGGCGCCGCCGCCGCAGCCGACAACGATATCCTTAACAGGCTTGAATGCGTTGACGAAAGCGTGAAGACGAACGAATGTGTACTCCTGGAAACCGTCCCAGTCACCCGGCTCGACAGCACCGAAAATCATGGCGGCGCGAGTGCAGAAGGAGATGATGTGGCTTACTGCCCAGTAGTCATAACCGGTAGCAACAACGCGGACGTTGAAGCCCATGGTAAGACCTGCTCTGACAGCCTGGTCAATGATGCTGCCGATGAGGAATACGAAAATACCGCGGGACTGATAACCCTTGATAAGCTCGACGGCTTCTTCATCGGAGGGAGCCTCGTCAACGATAACGACGAAGCCCGGAATATCGTTTGTTACGAGCGGAACGCCGAGCTCACGAACTTCTGCGTCAACATAGTGACCGTGGCAGGGAGTGCCTTCATAAGGATTGGGATTGTCAATGTACTTGCAGCCTTCAATAACTTCGGCTGCCATAAATGTTGCGATACCGGATTTGAAAACGGTAGTTGTGTTGTATGTCTTGCTCATCCATTCACGGCAGATCGCAAGGGCATCCTTCAAATCACGGAGCGTGTTGATCTTCTTGCCGGCATATGCAAGAATTACTGCGAAATTATAGGCGGTGTCGGGTAAAGCGACCACTTTGTCCTCGCCGTACTTGGCGATGGCAGCGTTGAGGTCGGCTTCGGCTTTTGCGAGCATCTCTTCCGAACCGTTAAAAACTCTGTCAAATAATCCAACCATTAAATCTATACATTCCTTTCAAAATTAAACATTGTTGTCCATTCTGAACTTTATCTGTCTGATTTCCTCAACAGCGGCGGGGCTTATGTCATAAGGCGAAGCACCGCTTCTGTCAGCGTCAATTACCTCGGAGCTGTAAGAAATATAACCTAATATCACGTCTTTCGGTACAAGGCTTTCGATAAAACGCTTATCCTCTTCACCGCGTATCTTATTTCCGACCACATTCACCTTGTAAACGCCTATATCGGCAGCGAGCTGTTTGACTTTTTCATAAGTCTGGATGCTTCTTGCGCCGGGCTCAACAACAACGATGAACTGGTCCATGCAGCTTGCCGTTCCGCGTCCTAAGTGTTCAAGTCCCGCTTCCATGTCCATGATGACGACGTCATCGCGGCGAAGCACAAGATTTGAAAGTACCGCCTTGAGCATTACATGCTCGGGACAGACA
>JAZRYQ010000051.1:0-6297 GCA_045600805.1 Candidatus Alloscillospira sp.
AATCTGAAAAAGCTGGCGAATTGGAAGTGGAAAGCTTCCTCTCTTTTGTGCTTTTTCCGTGAATTTTGCGTTTCATGCGCCTAATATGTTTTTAACCCGGCTGCAGCCTAACCTGCAACCGGGTTTCTCGACAAGCTGAAACCTCGGAGATTTTCTCCGAGGTTTTTAAGTACTTATTCGCCGAGGCACTCGCCGAGCTTGCCCCATGTCTCACAGAAGATATCCGGATTCATGAGCTTGAGATCGGGTGAAATCTCGGGTTTGAAATCCATATTCGCGAGAATGTCTTTTTCAAGGTCGATTCCCGGTGCTATCTCGATAAGAACGAGCTTCTTGTCGATGAGCTTGAATACGCAGCGCTCTGTGATGTACAGAACGGTCTGATTCGGGTCTGCATACTGACCGGAGAAGGTGACCTGCTGTACTTTCTTTACGAACTTGCGGAATTTGCCTTCCTGCAGAACTTCGATCTTGCCGTCACCGACTTTAAGCTTTGCCTTGCCCATAAAGGTGCCGCAGAAGATAACTTTCGGTGTTGCGCGCGTGATGTTGATAAATCCGCCGGGGCCTGTCAGTCTTGCGCCGAGGGAGCTTACGTTGTTGTTGCCCTCTTCGTCTATCTCACCGATACCGAGGCAGGTCATGTTAAGGCCGCCGCCGTCGATGAAGTCAAACATGGCGCAGTGGTCGACCGTTGCTTCTGCGTTGTAAGCGGCGCCGAAGTTCGGCAGAGCAGAGGAAACGCCGCCGAAGTTACCGACCTCTGTACTTGTCACAACGTAATCAAGATAGCCTTCCTCATTGAGTATCTTTGCCATATCGGCAGGAATACCGACACCGAGGTTTACGATGTCACCCTTGTGGATTTCCATAGCGCAGCGGCGGCAGAGAACCTTATTCTCGTCAAACGGCATATTTTCGATAGCGGAAAGCGGCTTTTTGATCTGGCCGGAGAAGGCAGGCTCAAAATACTCGCCCTCTGTCTGCCAGTGATACTTCTGCGGGTCTGTGCACTCAACGACATAGTCAACAAGAACGCCGGGGATGCGGACATCCTTCGGGTTGAGCGTGCCTGCATTGGCAATGCGCTTTACCTGAACGATAACGATACCGCCGCAGTTCTTCGCAGCCGTTGCGATGGCAAGACCTTCGTTGATGATGCTTTCATCTTCAAACGTAATGTTGCCGTTTGTATCTGCGGTCGTACCGCGAAGAAGCGCAACATCAAGCTTGAAGGGCAGATAATGGAGATATTCCTCTCCGTTGATCGTAACGAGCTCAACAAGCTTGTCACCTTCTGCCGCAGCCTTGTTCATGGCCCCGCCGCCGAAACGCGGGTCAATGAACGTACCGAGACCGACCTTTGAGTAAAGGCCCGGACGACCTGCGGCGATCTCACGCCACAGATGGATGATAGCGCCCTGCGGCAGGCAGTGGCACTGGAGCTTGTTTTCAAGAGCAAGCCCGATCAGCGCCTTTGCGCTTCCTATGTGTGCGCCTGACCACTTCGTAACAAGACCTTCTCCGCCTTCTCCGAGGTGGGTGATGCCCTGCTGTTTCCAGTCGCCCATTGCGCAGCCCTGCTTCATGTTGATATCGCAGGGGTGGCCTGTTTCAATAAAGTTGTCGCGAATAGCAAGTCCGAGTTCCTCGGGCCATCCTGCAAGTCCCTGTCCGCCGACGCCGACGACAGCATGGTCGGGAATCAGCTTTGCAGCTTCCGCAGCCGTAATGATTTTCATATTCCTTCCTCCAGTTTATGTATTGTTATACTGAATTTCAAGTATATTTTCAGTTTATTATAGCACACTGTGCTTTATGTTGCAATATCTATTCTGTGTATCACTTCAATAAATTGCAAGCATTACGCATATTCTTCCCTTTTTCGTCATTCCTTCGGAGCCTGTAAGCTTCACTCGCCCTTTACCGCGCACGGATATCACATCTCCCTCTTCGATGATTTTGTCACCGTTTGCACACGGTCTGCTGTTGATGAATACGAGTTTTTTGGAAAACAGCTCTTTTGACTCGGCGCGTGACAGCTTATAAGCCGCCGATATCACGGCATCGGCTCTGTATGACGGTAATACGACCTTTTGTATTTTCGGCGTCGGGACGGCATCTGACGGTACTGTTTCGGTTTTTTCGCAGGTGACCGTCGTATGCTTTACCTGCAAAAGCGAATCACAAATAAAATCGGCAACGGCATCAAGGCAGACAAGATAACCGATATTATCTACTATCACGATATCCCCGAGCATTTCCCGCTTTACGCCGAGAGCCATAATGGAGCCGAGGAAATCCCTGTGGGTAAGCCTGTCGGAGAATTTTTCCGAAACGGGGCTGATTTTAATCACGCAGACAGGCGGTGTGCTTTCATAACCGCAGAGCTCTTCGCTTCCGAACACGGCAATACAGCGTTCCGCTCCGTCATAACCGCCGAAAAGCGAGAGCGGTGCTTCGTTTACCGTGCTGACTATCCCCTGCTGTGCGATGTCGAGAAATTTTGAATACTGCCATATTCCCGTTGCATAAGCTCTTTTTGCAAGATCCGCTGCTTTGGCAAGCACAAGTTTTTCATCGTCATTCATAGGTTTTACCATTCAACACAATTTTGGCTTTTAATTTGCTGTAGAATATATTATAATTAAAATATACACTGTTTTCAAGTACGATCGGTAAAGGTGTTAAGATTTGAACAGAATTAAACGATTTTTACAGGAAATACGTTCCTTTCTGAACGGCGTAAGCTCGCGCAATCTCGGGGTTTACGCCTCCTCGAGCGCGTTTTATATTTTTCTTTCGGTTGCGCCGTGCATCATGCTCGTCTGCTCATTTTTGCCCGCTTCGCGCATCGAAAGCCATGAGCTGCGCGAATTCATGCAGCTTATCGTTCCCCAAACGGTCACGGCTTTTATGGAAGACCTCATTGAGATGCTTTACAGGTCCTCCGTTGCGGTGCGCTCGATTTCCGCTGTCACGACGATATGGACAGCTTCAAAGGCACTTGCTTCTATCATGCGCGGAATTGAAAATGCGAGCAGCGACACGAAAAAAGATCACGCCATAAAGCTTCATTTAAAGGCAATGCTGTATTCGGCTATCATGATGCTTGCGATATACCTTCTCATGATGGGCACAGTCGTTCTGAACGTTCTGATCAGTCAGGATATTATCATCATGCGATTCAGCAAAATTCTCGGCGCCGTTATTCTGATGCTCATTCTTGTTTTGGCATACAGATACGTTCCCGATAAGCATCTTCCGTTTAAAAAGCTGTTGCCCGGCGCGGGGTGCGCGTCACTTGCCTGGATGGGGTTTACCTATATATACGGCTGGTGGCTGAATATTTCGGACAATTACGGTGTTTACGGCAGTCTCGGTTCCGTGATGATAACGCTTTTGTGGATGTATTTCTCGATGTACATCGTTTTGATGGGCGCACACTTCAATTATTATCTTATCAACAGAAAAAAACGCAAAAATCACAATGGATGATATAAAATTAACGACAAAGCCGATTTGACTTTGTCGTTTTTTCTTTATTTGCCGCCTTTGAGGGCTTTCATTCTGAGGGCATGGTCAAGGATGCGCTTTCTGATCCTCAGATTCTGCGGCGTGACCTCCAAAAGCTCATCATCGGCAAGAAATTCAAGTGACTGCTCGAGACTTAAAATCTTCGGCGGTACAAGTCTGAGTGCTTCGTCCGAGCCGGCGGCACGCATATTCGTGAGTTGCTTTTTCTTGCAGACGTTGACGGACATATCGTCGGATTTCGGGGATACGCCGACGACCATACCGGCGTAAACCTGAACGCCCGGCTCAATGAACATCTGACCGCGCTCCTGCGCATTCCAGATACCGTATGCGACTGCCTCACCTGTTTCAAACGCGATAAGAGAACCCGTGTTTCTGCGTGTGAGCTCGCCCTTGTACGGCTCGTATTTTTCAAACGTACTGCTCATGATCCCTTCGCCGCGTGTATCGGTGAGAAATTCGTTTCTGTACCCGAAAAGTCCGCGGGACGGAACTAAGAACTGAAGCTTTACACGGTTTCCCATCGGCGTCATTTCAAGAAATTCTCCGCGGCGTGCGCTCAGCTTTTCGATAACAGCGCCGACAGACCCCTCCGGCACATCGGCTACAAGGCGTTCGACAGGCTCGCACAGGACGCCGTCGATTTCCTGATTCAATACGCGCGGGGGCGATACCTGAAATTCGTAGTTTTCACGGCGCATGGTCTCGATCAGGATGGAAAGATGCATTTCTCCGCGCCCAGCAACATTGAAGCTGTCTGTGTTTTCGAGCTCCGTAACACGGAGGGAAACGTCTTTGAGCGTTTCACGCATCAGTCTGTCACGTATGTTTCTCGATGTGACATATTTTCCCTCTCGGCCGGCAAACGGGCTGTCATTGACGGAGAAAGTCATTTCGATCGTCGGGGCGGATATTTTGACAAACGGCAGAGGCTCAACGGTATCGGGAACGCAGATCGTATCTCCGATCGTAATATTCTCTATACCGGAGAGAGCTATGACGTTGCCGGAGCTTGATTCCGTGACCGGAACGCGGGCAAGCCCGTCAAACTCATAAAGGCTTACGGCCTTTGCTTTGAACGGTGCTTTATCGCCGTGGTAATTGCATACGGTGATTTCCTGATTCTGGCGTATAACGCCGCGCTCGATCCTTCCGATGGCGATCCTTCCGACGTATTCGTTATAGTCTATTGCCGAAACAAGCATCTGAAGCGGCGCTTCGTCATCCATATCCGGCTCGGGGATGTATTCAAGGATCGTCTCAAACAGCGGAGAGAGGTCCTTTCCCTCGTCCTCCGGCGAATACGCGGCCGTTCCTCTTCTGCCCGAGCAGAACAGCATCGGAGAATCGAGCTGCTCATCCGTCGCGTCAAGGTCAAGCAGAAGCTCCAGCACCTCGTCAATGACCTCATGGATACGGGCGTCGGGGCGGTCTATTTTATTGACAACGACAATTACTCTGTGACCGAGCTCCAGCGCTCTTTGGAGAACAAAGCGCGTCTGCGGCATCGGACCTTCCGCCGCGACAACAAGCAGGATTACGCCGTTGACCATTTTGAGTATACGCTCGACTTCTCCGCCGAAATCGGCATGTCCCGGTGTGTCAACGATATTGATTTTCGTATCCTTGTAAGTAACAGCGGTATTCTTGGCAAGGATCGTGATCCCGCGCTCACGTTCAAGGTCGTTTGAGTCCATGACTCTGTCCTGAACTGCCTGATTCTCACGGAAAACGCCGGACTGCTTGAGCATTTCATCGACAAGCGTCGTCTTGCCGTGGTCAACGTGAGCGATAATTGCAACATTTCTTAATTTCTTCATATATAACACTTCCAAATCAAATTAACGCATTAACCGATTTATTATACTACATTCCAGCAGAATTGCAAACATTTTTACGAAAAATATTGCTTTTCTGTTTGACGGAAATGATATATAATATTTACATAATTTTTAATGTACTACTGTATTTTACCGAATAATTATTAATTATCAACAAAATATGTCAAATTGTAAAGAAAAATTATTATTTTTTACATAGAAAAGTATTGCATAAATTGACATAATCCTGTATAATACTACCGATATGGGACTATACTAATTACTGGTCGATTATTCCCTTCCGATTTTGCTTGAAGGTGGAGATATATTTGATTAAATATGTTATTAACGGCGGTCATCCGCTTTACGGTCAGATCGATATCGGCGGCGCGAAAAATGCCGCTGTTGCCATTATTCCCGCAGCCGTACTTGTCAGCGGTAATTGCAGAGTTGAAAACATTCCTCAGATCTCGGACGTCACGATGTTTTTCAATATTCTCAAAGATATGGGCGCAGACATCCGCACGGTAAACAGGAACACTTTTGATATTGACTGTACAAACATTACAAAGCCGGAAGCCACATCCGATTTAATGCGCAAGATCCGTGCTTCCTATTATCTTATCGGCGCTATGCTCGGCAAATTCGGCAGAGCAAAGGTTGCCATGCCGGGCGGCTGCAATTTCGGCGGCGTTCGCCCGATTGATCAGCATATCAAGGGCTTTGAGGCAATGGGCGCCGTGGTAGATGTCAAGAACGGCTATGTCCTCTGCGAAACGCCCAACGGTCTGCACGGTGCGCACATTTTCCTCGATGTCGTTTCAGTCGGCGCGACGATCAACATCATGCTTGCCGCTACACGCGCATCCGGTATGACCGTGATCGAAAATGCAGCGCGCGAGCCGCACATTGTCGACCTTGCAAACTTCCTCAACTCCAT
>JAZRYQ010000052.1:0-2541 GCA_045600805.1 Candidatus Alloscillospira sp.
ACAGAACGACATGGCTACGATCCGACTTTGGAAAACCCGCAACATTTAAATTATACGATCCTGCACAAAAAATGGCAATACTAATATGAGCAAAATACAGTTCTTTGTGAATAGTATACAAAATGGTCGTTGATTTTTTGGCTACTATTGCTCTTGATAAATGGCTGCGCTTCTGGTATCTTATAATCACAAAAGATAAATACATTCTTTTAAAAAAGTAAGAAGCCGCAGGTCAGCCCTGTGCGGGATGTTCCGATACAAAAGTTTATCTCACTTATGAGAACATTGATTTCTTTTGAAAGTATTCGGGAACGGATTTCGATGGGAAAGCGGCAGGAAAGGGAAGAGAGCGAGGTAACCAGGATGCTAGATATCAAGAATTCAGAGAAATAACCCTTGGCTGTTACAGGTGAAAGATGTACAGTCAAGGGTTATTTCGTTATATAAGGCTTATGTTTTCTCTTTGCGTTTTTCAAATGGGTTTCGTTTCATCTCTTTTCCTGACAATAGTAATCCTCAATATTTTCCGTCCGTCATATATGACAAGCAGTATTTCTTTGATAACAGCCGATTCGGGCTGTTTTTTTGTTGTCAGCGGGAAGCAGCCTTACTGTTGCTTACGGTAGTAATCAAAAGCAAGTATCTTCAGAAAATGTCTGCACAAAGCTTCACGCCGTGTGCAGACATTTTCATATGTGATCTTTTTCCGTATCTTTCAGCGAAACAACGCCATTTCTGACTCAGACAACGCCCTGAGCCATCATTGCCTGAGCGACCTTGAGGAAGCCTGCAACGTTTGCACCGAGCATCAGATCGCCGGGCTTGCCGCACTCTACGGAAGCATCATAGCAGGCTTTGTAGATGTTCTTCATGATGCCCTGAAGCTTTTCATCGACCTCATCAAAGCTCCAGCTCATGCGGATGGAGTTCTGGGTCATTTCGAGTCCGGTCGTGCCAACCCCGCCTGCGTTGGAAGCCTTGCCGGGGGAGTAGAGAAGGCCGTTGTTCTTTACAATGTCGATCGCTTCGGGATTGAGAGGCATATTTGCGCCCTCAAATACTGCCATGCATCCGTTATCGACCAGTGCCTGAGCACCCTCTGCATCCATTTCATTCTGGGAAGCGCAGGGATGAGCAATGTCGCACTTGACCTTCCAGATATTTTTGCAGCCCTCATGATATTCGGAACCGGGAACTTCATCGGCATATACGCTGATGCGTGCGCGGCGCTTCTGCTTGATGTCGAAGAGTACCTTGAGGTTGATTCCGTTGGGATCGTAGATATAGCCCTGTGAAACGCTCATGGCAACGACCTTGCCGCCGAGCTGCGTGCACTTCTCTGCGGTGAACTGTGCAACGTTGCCGCTGCCGGATACGATAACGGTCTTTCCTTCATAGCTGTCGTTTTTCAGATTCCTGAGAGCTTCCAGAGAGAAGTAGCAAAGACCGTAGCCGGTTGCCTGCGTACGGGCGAGAGAGCCGCCGAAGGGGATCCCCTTGCCGGTCATAACGGCGCCGTCAAAGCGGTTGGTAATACGCTTGTACTGGCCGAACATATAGCCGACCTCTCTTGCTCCTACGCCGATGTCACCGGCGGGAACATCGGTAAACTGGCCGATATGCCGATAGAGCTCCGTCATAAAGCTCTGGCAGAAACGCATGACCTCCGCGTCGGATTTGCCCTTCGGGTCAAAGTCCGAGCCGCCCTTGCCGCCGCCCATAGGGAGCGTTGTGAGGGAATTCTTCAGGATCTGCTCAAATCCGAGGAACTTCATAACGCTGAGATTTACGGAAGGATGGAAACGGAGTCCGCCCTTATAGGGGCCGATCGCGGAGTTGAACTGCACTCTGTAACCGCGGTTTACGTGAAGCTTTCCGTTGTCATCCGTCCAGGGAACGCGGAATTCCACGGTGCGCTCCGGCTCAACAAAGCGCTCGAGAATACCGTTCTCTTCCCACTCTGGGTGTTTATCTATCACATATTCAAGAGATTCAAACACTTCGCGGACTGCCTGAAGAAATTCGGGTTCATGGCTGTCTCTTGCCTCGACCTGAGCATAAACTCTTTTCAAGTATTCATTGTTCATAATTTAGCCTCCTGATTAGATATGAAGACATTATAATATTTCAGAAATAAAAAAACAAATTCCAATATGTAAGTTATATATGAGAAAATGTAATAGATAAGTCTGAACGGATAAGCAGAGGGCTGCGTTTTGTTGTGATTTCAGCTCAATGCCGTCCTGCTTTTATGACATGCTTTCTTGGAATTCGGCGGTCTGTATGGTATAATATTTATGATGATCAACGAAATGGAGAGACGAATGGAATGGATGACAGACAAAATGATCGGAAGCAGGGTCTGCGAAAGGTGAAAACGGTTTTACTGACGGACGGCGAATTTACAGGTATGATCCGGACACTCAGAAGTCTGTCCGATCCGGTGCGGATCCTTGGCTTTGTATCTTCCGGGAATGCCGCACATACAGCTTTTTTGGATGGCTATGCGGTTGCACCGGACTGGCGTGAAGAGAGTTACCT
>JAZRYQ010000053.1:0-2407 GCA_045600805.1 Candidatus Alloscillospira sp.
GTTTTTTTCGCTTTTTTGCCTAAAATTAGGCAAAAAAAACATAAAATAGTATCAAACGGATAGCACACGGAGAAGATTATCACACGAGATAGCACACGAATTCAGCCAATCTTAACCAATATTTTTAGCCAATAAAAGAGGCGGCGGGCAAAAATCCCGTCGCCTGTTTTTATTTTGTGTGATAATTTAACACACGCTCAACGCGCACCCAACGCACGATCGTGCGTTATTTCTCCTGAAGTTCAAGGACTGCCGCTTCTATCATTCTGGCTGAAATTGCCCGCTTTGTTGTTCTTTACGTCTTCGCTTGCCTCGATGAGAATGTCGATATCCGACGGCATGGAAGAGGAACGGTACTGGCGGTTTACTGTGCCAGATAAATCTTGTGAGCTGCCTCTGTCACTTCGTCCATATTCGCCGCCGTATGACTCTTCATCCACTCTTTCATTTTGTCGAGCTTCTCTTCGCTGTCCTTCAGCATCAGCATAATTCCTAATGCCTCGTCTTCTGTTGCTTCGTATGCTTTCAAATAGGATGTCATCGCTTTCTGCTTCTTGGTAAGTGCCATTTTTGAAATCCTCCGTAAAATCTTTTAAGAAATCTTCGTTTCCGTCAATTGGAACAGTTACGTATATCTCTCCGGTCATATATCCATCAGCAATAACGAAATATGCGTTATCTGCTGTGTTGATAATTATACGCCTTACGTCTCCGTCTTTCAAGTCGGAAGTTTTGTTTGCCATTGATCTGTCAAACGCAGACCGTTCCCTTTGGCTATTCGGATAAAGCGGATCTTCATCAATAGCTCTGCTCTGATACCTGATATCCTCATTCCCCGGATTGAACCTCTGCGAAATCGGAATAACGTTGCCCTCGTCGTCGTAGGTTACAGCGTCGGCGGATTTTGCCTGTTGCTCCGGATGATACATAATGTAAACATCGGAAGAGCTTACCCTGTTTGTTCCTCTGCCGCCACTGTCATAAACATTATGAATAACAATACCAGGATATTTCCCTGCGTATTCTCTTTCAAGTTCTCTCGTTGAAGTTCGTTTGCCATTATAATTTATTTCATTCCAATCATTATAGTGAGCGTCGATTTCAAGAAAGCCATCCGTGTTTATAAAAAGATCATAGACACCAAAATCTTCAGAACCATCTGTGAAAGAATTATCAAATCTTTCTTGTATAGAAGATATTTTTTCAGAAACATCTGCTATATCATTTGTGAGATTTTGCCCGTTCTCTGTTTCTTCTGCCCATTCATCATAGTCCTCATAGCCATCATGTTCTTCCGGATCAATGCGTTTCCATGCTTCATAAGCTACAAGGCTCAATTCTTCCTCAATGTAATGAGCCAAATCATCAGGATGGTACTCGTCATATTCAATTTTGTCCTTTATAATTCTTCTGATTTCGTCGCTGTCAAGTGCCCATTCATCAAGATTACCATTGTTAAGCAAAATAGAATATGCTTGGTAAATGGCTTCATTGAGATCGTATTCGTATTCGTTTTCCGGGTAATAGGCTTCCGGATTATCGGACGATATTTTTCTGACACCTGTTCCGTAAGAATATGAATCCGCTGTATCGACCGTGCTCGTTGCATACATCGAAAGACCTTGGTCTCCCTTTGATACATCCGGTTTTGTAAATCCGAAGCTGATAGTCCCATGATACGCTTTAACAGTAAATCCCGCCTCTTTCGCCGCATCGTCCACCATTCTCTGTGCCGTTTCCATGTCGCCGCGCTCGACGGCGGAAAGGTAGTCGGAGTCACGCGCTTGGTAGTTTACTGTTCCGCTTCTTTCTCCGCTTCCAGTATCCTCCCCACTTCGTTCCAAAGTTCTTGCAATTCGATTTCCTGTTTCCCTTTGCCCCTTTTCATAAACTCGATCAATTTCCTCATATTCTCCTTCGTTTCTAATGCCGCTGAAATATGCGCCGCGTCCTCTATCGGACAGCCTTTGTCCATCAGAAGATCCATAAACCCTGTTTGCCATTCCATGAGCATAATATTGGTCATACTCCTTTTCAGAATAATATTTAATTAAAACATAGCCGTCATCCGTTTTTGTGGCCTTGATAACTGAATATTTTCCATCCAAAAGAACCGTTCTTGTATCTCCGACCTTTGTATCCGGATGATAGGCCCATTGCATGGCTATTGTTCTGCCTTCATTATAAACGGTTTTGCCTTTTTTCACAACGGATTTTTTGCCGTTATATTCTGTTGTACCAAAATCGCGCCGACTGAATTTCAGATCCTCCGTTTCACTCTCCGCGTTTGCGATCTCTTTCGTTGCCTGCATATTCTTTGACGCCGCCACCGTCATATTCAATCAAAGCAACTCGCAGAAAAGTTGTCTTCAAAACGGAATCGCAAAAGAATATCATGCTCGTTTTC
>JAZRYQ010000054.1:0-9018 GCA_045600805.1 Candidatus Alloscillospira sp.
GTGTTTACTACATCCGAATGGTTCGAAAAGAAGCGACTGCGATATATAAAGAGGGCTCGACCTTTGAGATAGGCAAGGGCAATGTCCTTGTTGACGGAAGCGATATCACGATTTTCGCAAGCGGTATCATGGTCGAGGAAGCCGTAAACGCGTCAACTGTTTTAAAAACAGAGGGAATCAGCGCGAGAGTTGTCGATATGTTTACGTGGAAACCGATCGACCGCGAGCTTATCAAAAAATGCGCTGCGGAAACAGGCTGCTTCGTTACGGCGGAAAATCATAATATCATGGGCGGCCTCGGCGCGGCGATTTCCGAAGTCACGGCGACGGAATGTCCTGTACCGATCGAGATGGTCGGCGTAAAAGACAGATTCGGTCAGGTCGGCTCGGTCGATTTCCTGAAAGAGGAGTACGGCCTCACTGCCATGGATATTCTTGACGCTGCCAAGCGCGTTATTGAGCGCAAAAATAAGTAATGCAGGTCGATTTAAAAAAGATAAAGCCGATAGGCGTCGTTCTGATCCTCGGTTTTTCGCTTCTTGCCCTTATCACCATGTTCACGGCCGATATGGGAGTGCCGGAAAAATTCATACCCGAGCACGACACGGCGTATTACCTTGAAAGTGAAGAGCATATGAACGGGCTTTTGTCCGAGCTTGAAGACCGGCTTTTTTCGGAATTTGAGAACATAGATTACTATGTGAGCGCAGACAGCATGAAAATTATTGTAAAAGCGCCGAAAAAAACGGCAACAAAAGTCGAACAGGTGCTTCTGCGCGATATAGACGAGCGGCTTTTTCACGTTATTGAACAATAAATTTATCCCTTGTGCAAATGCACCTGCACAAGGGAATTTTTAAGTATGGGAGTGGATACTATGGCAGATACGATCGCGGCGATCGCAACGGGCGGTATTATTTCGGCAATAGGTATTATCAGACTGAGCGGTGACAGAGCCATTGAAATTGCGGACAGCGCCTTCAAAGCATTTACGGGACGGAAAATGTGCGATACGCCGGACAGAAAGCTTGCTTACGGCGAGCTTTACGATGAAAACGGCGATGTGCTCGATATATGCCTGTGCACGATAAGCCGCGGCCCGAACAGTTATACGGGAGAGGACACGGCTGAATTTCAGTGCCATGGCTCGCCGGTCGTGCTGACGGCGGGGCTGAAAGCGCTTTTTGCGCGCGGCGCGCGACAGGCACTTGCCGGTGAGTTTTCAAAGCGGGGCTTTTTGAACGGAAGGATGGACCTTGCAGAGGCGGAAGCGGTCATTGATATTATTGACGCGGAAACCGTGCAGATGGCGAAAAACGCCGCAGGACAGCTTTCGGGCGCCATCAGCCGCAAGGTCGATATCGTGTATTCCGACCTTTTGGATATCATGGCGCATTTCCACGCCGTGCTTGACTATCCGGATGAGGATATAGACGATTTTGAGCTGAAAAACTACATAGATACGCTTGACAAAAACGCATTTTTGCTCAGAAAGCTTCTGAAAACCTTTGAACGCGGCAAAATCATGCGCGAGGGCGTGAAGTGCGCGATCATCGGAAAACCGAATGCCGGAAAATCATCGCTTTTAAATACGCTGCTCGGCTATGACAGAGCGATCGTGACAGATATCGCCGGAACGACACGCGATACGATAGAAGAGAAGATAAAGCTTGACGGCGTTGTCCTGCGCCTGACCGATACGGCGGGAATACGCAAAACGGACGATGTTGTTGAAAGTCTCGGCGTTCAGCGTTCCGTCGAGGCTGCGGAAAATGCAGAGCTTGTCATTGCTGTGTTTGACGGAACGGGCGGCTTTACCGATGAAGATAAGCAGGTTTTAAAAACAGCGAAAAGCGCCGGGAAATATGTCCTGTGTGTCAATAAATCCGATGACGATTCTTTCAAAATGCCGGAGGAACTCAAAGCCGAAAGCGTTATCGTGATTTCCGCCAAATGCGGTGAGGGCATCGAAGAGCTTGAAAAAACCGTTACGGCCATGTTTGCAGACGGCGGAAAAATCCCGGCGGGAGAGGTCGTCACGAATGAGCGTCACGCTGACGCCATTACACGCAGCCTTGCATCCATCGAGGCAGCACAGGAGGCGATTGCGTCCGGCATCACACCCGATGCCGTTTTGACCGAGGTCGAAAACGCGCTCTCAGCCATCGGCGAAATTACGGGCAAAACCATGCGTGACGATATAACATCCAGAATCTTCTCACGCTTCTGTGTAGGTAAATAAGCGCTTGTTCCCAATTGTAAACATAGCAAAGTCTAACGGACTTTGTCGACGATTTGAAGCCTCCTATCCGACGATAGGAGGCTTTTAAATACGCATCCTCACACCTGTGCGAAGACCTCACCGATTTTTTCGGAAATGAGCAGGTCTGCGGCGGAATCCATAGATGTGGGACTTTTGTTGATAAGCACAAGCTTACTTCCGCGATAATAATTGATAAGTCCCGCGGCAGGATATACAACGAGTGACGTTCCGCCGATGATGAGAACGTCGGCGTGTCTTATATAGTGCACGGCAGACGAGAGAACATCCTCGTCGAGCCCTTCCTCGTAAAGCACGACATCGGGGCGGATCGTACCGCCGCAGGAGCATTTCGGAACACCTGTCGTATTATCGAATATTTCCGTGCCGTAGCGTTTGCCGCATTTCAGGCAGTAATTGCGAAGCGTCGTGCCGTGCAGCTCAAGAACGTTTTTGCTTCCCGCAAGCTGATGAAGCCCGTCAATGTTCTGCGTGATGACGGCTTTTAATTTGCCCTCCGCTTCAAGCTCGGCAAGACGAAGATGTGCCGTATTCGGCTTTGCGCCTTTTATAATGAGCTTATCCCGGTAGAATCTGTAAAATTCTTCGGGATAGCGCCCAAAAAACGAATGGCTGATGATCGTCTCGGGCGGGTATTTGTATTTTTGATTATAAAGCCCGTCCACACTGCGGAAATCAGGTATTCCGCTTTCAGTCGATACGCCGGCGCCGCCGAAAAATACGATGTTATTGCTTTCGGATAACCATTTTTTCAGAGTCTGAATATTCTCGTTCATAGTCTCTCCTTTTAAAAATGCCCGCAAATGCGGGCATTTTGTGTCATTTTATTGTGTTTTCCTTCAGAACGACATCGTGAGCGCCGCCCTCGACGATAGAGGTCGCGGAAACAAGCGTCAGCTTTGCGTTTTTCTGAAGCTCGGGAATGGTCACGGCACCGCAGTTGCACATGGTCGAGCGCACCTTGCTGAGCGTAAGATTTACATTGTCTTTGAGACTTCCTGCATACGGAACGTAGGAATCGACGCCTTCTTCAAACGAAAGTTTCTGTGCGCCGCCGAGGTCATAGCGCTGCCAGTTTCTCGCTCTCGCCGAGCCCTCGCCCCAGTATTCTTTCATATATGTACCGCCGACGGAAACGCGGTTTCCGGGTGCCTCGTCAAAGCGTGCAAAATATCTGCCGAGCATGAGGAAATCCGCGCCCATAGCCAAAGCCAGCGTAAAGTGATAGTCATGTACGATACCGCCGTCAGAGCAGACGGGAATGTAAATGCCGGTTTCCTCAAAATACTTGTCACGCTCGCGGCAGACGTCGATGAGCGCAGTAGCCTGTCCGCGTCCGATGCCCTTCTGTTCACGTGTGATGCAGATAGAGCCGCCGCCGATACCGACCTTGATAAAGTCAGCTCCGCATTCGGCAAGGAAGCGGAAGCCTTCCCCGTCAACGACATTACCGGCGCCGCATTTCACGGTATCACCGTAATTTTCACGTATCCATGCAAGCGTTCTCTTCTGCCATTCGGTAAAGCCCTCGGAAGAATCAATGCACAGAACATCTGCACCGGCGTCCACAAGGGCGGGAACGCGCTCTGCGTAATCGCGCGTATTGATACCGGCACCGACAACATATTTCTTATGCGTATCAAGAAGCTCAAGAGGGTTTTCTTTATGGCTGTCATAGTCCTTACGGAAAACGATGTACATCAGTCTGCCTTCGTCATCGACTATCGGCAAAGCGTTCAGTTTGTTTTCCCAGATGATATCATTGGCCTCCTTGAGTGTCGTGCCGGCAGGCGCGGTGATGAGCTTTTCAACCGGTGTCATAAAGGTTTTTACAAGCTCATTCCCCGTCATTCTGCTTACGCGGTAATCACGGCTTGTAACGATTCCGACAAGCTTGCCCGTGCTGCTGCCGTCTTCTGTTACGGGAATCGTGGAGTGACCTGTGCTTGCCTTCAAAGCGAGAATACCGTTGAGCGTTGCATTGGGCGAAATATTCGAATCACTTACGACAAAGCCGGCTTTGTATGCTTTGACTCTTGCGACCATAGCCGCCTGACTTTCGATGGACTGTGAGCCGTATATAAAAGAAACGCCGCCTTCTTTTGCCAGCGCGACAGCCATCTTGTCATCGGAGACTGCCTGCATGATTGCGGAGGTTAGCGGAATGTTCATGGAAATTGCAGGCTCCTCGCCGCGTTTGTATTTTACCAGAGGGGTGCGCAGAGACACTCTGTCAGGGATACATTCAGCACTTGAATATCCCGGCACTAACAGATACTCACTGAATGTACGGGACGGTTCCTGAAAAATAAAAGCCATAACGATCACTCCTATTGAAAATAATTTTTATTATTATACGATATTATTTCAGCTTGTCAAGTGGGAAATTAAGCTCAGACACGGATATTATACCGCGTCGTTTTGTTCTCCTTTATACACTGCGACACAGCGGCAGATGGGAAGCCCCTGACTGTGGAATTTTTCCTCATAATCGGTCATAATGCCGCGGATTCCGAATCTGTGAAGATCACGCGTTTCCTCACGCACCTCCCATCCATAGGAGGCAAAGGTTTCAAGCGAATATGTGAACAGATCCTGATTGTCGGTCTTAAAATGAATTTCTCCGCCGGGCTTTAAAAGCGTTTTGTATTCCGCGAGAAACAGCGGAGATGTGAGTCTGCGCTTTGCATGACGCTTTGTCGGCCACGGGTCACAGAAATTGATATATATCCTGTCAAGCTCGCCGGGAGCAAAAACATCGGTGAGTTTTGCGGCATCCATGTCGATAAAGCGGACGTTCTGTATTTCCTCGCGGCATACGCGCTCCATCCCCATGACCATGGCGTCTGCCACGCGTTCAACCGCGACATACAGCGTATCGGGAAGCGTTTTTGCTTTTTCTGCGGTGAATCTGCCTTTTCCGCAGCCGATTTCCAGATACAGCGCAGCATATGGCGTACCGTTGAGCCATCTGCCCTTAAAAGCTTCCGGCTCTTTGACCTGAACAGCGGCGCAGCGTTCCATTCTGATGCCGAGATTCGGCTTTTTTCTCATTCTCATAAATCGTCACCACACAAGTTATATTTTTATAATTCTATCATTTTCAGCATTTATTGGCAAGACAATTAGAAAAAATCATTGAAAATAAACATGCCGTATTGCAAATTATCGTATGATTCTATATAATCATAATAGTATTAGCGAGAAGAGGGGTAGATAGCTTTGAAAATGAACTCCAGGGAAAAAACAATGCTGATGTGGACGATTTTGCTGATCGCCATGGTGCAGATGCCGTCGCTTGCGTTGTCTCCGGGAATCAATCAGATAAAAACGACGGTTTTTCCGGATAAAGCACTTTCAACGATCCAGACGGTCATGCAGCTTCCGAATTTCATTTCGCCATTTGTGACGATACTCACGGCGTATCTTATCGGAAAAAGCATCCTTTCCAAGAAAACAGTGATCGTAACGGGCCTGTTTCTTGTTGCCGCAACGGGTATCCTTGCTACGCTCTGCCATTCGCAGTTCTGGCATTATATTCTTTTGAGCTGCTGCCTCGGTCTCGGACTTTCGGGATACATATCCACAGCGTCCAGTCTTATCGTTGACCAGTTTACGCCGGAGGAACGGCAGAAGATCTCGGGCTTCCAGACGTCGTTTGTAAACGGCGGCGGCATACTCATGAGCCTTTGCGGAGGACTGCTTGCAACGCTTGTATGGTTCGGCGGATATCTCATGCTGCTTGTTGCGCTGCCTGTCGGACTTCTTGCTCTCAAGACCATACCTGCCGGAAAGATGAACGCGAAAATAGACGACGAAGAAAAAACCGGGAAAAGCAAAATAAAGCTCAACCCGTCGGTATTCATGTACGGCGCATTCATTTTCGTGTTTATGCTTGTTTACAATGTGCTCGGCTCGAATCTTTCGACACATATTGCCGGCATCGGCAATACCTCCATCGCCGGTTACTGCACGGCTGTTCAGATGTGCGGCGGCGTGATCTGCGGTCTGTTTTTCTCAAAGCTTTCCAAAAAATTCGGAGATTATACGACTTGCTTTGCGTTCTGCGCGATCTTTATCGGCATGACGCTCCTCAGCCTTTTCCAGAACAGTCTGCCGATGGTATTCCTCGCGGTGTTTATTTCGGGAAGCGCTATGAGTATGATGCTTCCGCAGTGCCTGTTCTCGGTTTCCAAAATCGTTGACAAGAACACCTCGGCCCTTGCAACGTCAATAACCTCCTGCATAGCGCCGAGCTTCGGCGGCTTCTTCTCAGCGATCGTTTTCACGAATCTCACAACGAAGCTGTTCGGTGAATCGACTGTTATGAGATACCGCTTCGTTTCGTTTGTTGCGCTTGCCTGTGCGGTGATCATCTGCGTCATCGTAACGATCCGCAGAAAAAAAGAAAAAGCATAAGTTCCTATTAAAAATTTAAAACGGGAGTGACAGCTATGACAAAGAAAAAAGCATTTCTCATGTGGGTCGTCGCGCTGACCGGTATGCTCCAGATGCCGAGCATGGGTGCCTCGGCAGCCGTTAGAACAATGGTCGAGGTTTTCGGTAAAGAGCTCGTCGAAGTGCAGACGTCCATGGCATCATCCGGCATCGTACTTCCCATCGTTTCGATCATCATCGCGATACTGATACGAAAAGAAATCGTGTCGAAACGTACCGTCGTGATTTTCGGCTTAGGACTGTTGAGCTTCACGGGGTTTCTCTCCATCTTCATTCACCAATGGTTCTGGAGCATCAGACTTATGGCGATTTTGCAGGGCATCGCCTCAGGCTGCTATGTTTCGACTGCGATCAGCCTTGTAATTGACGATTACACGGTCGATGAGCGCAGAAAAATCAACGGTATGCACTCGGTATTTGTCGGCCTCGGCGGAATTCTGCTGTGCCTGATCGGCGGACTTCTTGTCAATCTGCTTTGGTATGCGGGATATCTGCTGTTCCTTTTGAGCCTTCCGCTTTTTATTCTTTCGTTCTTTGCGATTCCGAAAAAGCCGAAATCAAAGAAAACGGAGGAAAACGGAGAAAAGAAAAAACGGTCAAAAATCAATCCCGACATTTTCTATTATGTTGCCCTTGTTCTCCTGTTCATGATCATTTATAATTCCAGCGCAAGCAATATCTCCACGCATTTTAAGAACAACGGCATCGGCGATTACGCGAAATTTGCGGGCTTTGCCACGGCAACGCAGATGGCGGGCACGATGATCATGTCGTTTTTCTTCAACAAGCTTTCAAAGCGCTTCGGCGATATGATAATCTCGTTTGCGTTTGCATTCATTTTCGTCGGATTTACGATCATCAATCTATTCTCAAAATCGATCGTCATGATGTTCATCGGCATATTCATCATGGGACTTTCCATGCCATGCCTCGGACCACAGGCCATCCTCGCCATTTCCAAGCGCGTCGATGATTCGACCTCCGCTATCGGCACGAGCCTTGCCAACGGCATTGCGCCGGGACTCGGAACATTTCTCTCGCCTGTGATAATCACAAATATCACGGAGGCAATATCACCGAACAATACGAATTTCCGCTATCAGTTTGCAGGCTGCCTTGCGCTTGCCATGGCGGTGTTCGTGTTCATCATGAGCAAGGTCAGAGAAAAGAAACACGGAATGTAAAAATAAGACCTGAATTTTTCCATCGGCAGAGTCACTATGACTTTGCCGATAATTTTTTAGAAATTTGACATAATTTTTTAAAAAGTTGTTGGAATTTGATGAAAATTGTAATATAATGTTTATTATACTATTAAGATAAAGGAAAAAGCATATGGAGCGTATAACAAGCCGTAAAAATCCGAAAATACAGCATATGAAAAAGCTCGGCGCATCGCGCGAATACAGATATGAATGCGGTGAATTTTTGTGCGACGGCGAAAAGCTGCTTGAAGAGGCGATAAAGCACGGGGCAGAGATAACGTGCGCGCTTTATTGCGGAGAAAAGCCGGCACTTCCGGACGGACTTGACGGGGTGTACGAAACAGAGAAAGAAATAATCGAATATGTATCCAATGTTGTGACGCCGCAAGGTGTTGTTTTTTCGTGCAGAATGGCAGAAGTCGGACCTGCTCCCGAAAAGGAGCGGCGCAGACTTGTGCTCGACGGGATACAGGACCCGGGAAACCTCGGTACGATGGTAAGAACGGCAAACGCGCTGTTTTACGATACGGTGATCCTGCTGCCGGGATGTGCGGATTTATATAATCCGAAAACAATACGCGCAACGATGGGCGCTGTTTTCCGGCAGAGAGTGATTTTAAAAGATACTGCGTATCTTGATGAGCTGAAAAGCGCGGGCATGCTTGTGTGCGGCGCGGCGCTGTCAGACGATAGCTGTGATATCCGCGATGTCGTGTATGATGATTTTGCACTTTGCATAGGCTCTGAGGGAAGAGGACTTTCCGAAGCCGTACTTTCCAAGTGCTCGAAGAAGATAATCATACCGATGCGGACTGAATGTGAATCCCTCAATGCCGCGCAGGCGGCGGGCATTATAATGTGGGAGACAGTCAGATGCTGAAGTATTGGGTATGGCTTTCCGCTCTGCGCGGGATCGGCGCACAGACGGCGCTCAAGCTGCTTTCCTACTTTGAAACACCGGACAAGATATTCTTCGCGGATGAAACCGAGCTTGAAAACGCCGGAATGGGAGAAAAGGAAATCGCCCTTTTGTCGGATAAAAGTCTTGACGGCGTGATGCGTATTCTCGATAAG
>JAZRYQ010000055.1:0-3822 GCA_045600805.1 Candidatus Alloscillospira sp.
GCAAAAAAAGCGAGCGTCACGATCGCCCATTTTATATTCGGCGTTTTTTCAAGCAGAAGATCCGAAAGAAGCGCCGGCATTCTGGACTCGATAAAGAAAAACACCGTTCCCATCGTTCCGCCGATCATCAGAATTACATTCCACTCAACAGCGCCGGGCACATCGCCTATCGGCAGAATACCGAGTATCACAAACAGCGCCGCTGACGCAAGCGCGATATACGATCGGTACTTTGTGAACACCATAATGGCAATATATGTTACTGCAAACAATATAACAGCAAGTGTCAAAATTTATAACCCCTTTGCAAATACACAGCCGCACCAGTCCTGACGGTACAGACTGTACTGCTTTGAAAGCTCAATACTGCGCTTGTAGCCTTCTCTTTTTTTGAAATCCGAAAACAGATACGGAACACCGTATTTTTCCGCAGTCGTTTTTCCTATCTCGTTTATGATCTGAGAGTTTTTATGCGGACTCACCGTCAGCGTCGTACAGAAATAATCCGCGCCGAGGGCTTTGGCAAGCTCCGCGGTTTTTGCAAGGCGAAGGGCAAAGCACGCCGAGCATCTCGCGCCGCCCTCTTTCTCCTTTTCAAGTCCTTTGACAGCGGAATAATATTCCTCCGGCGCAAGCTCCGGAACGATCAGCTCGACCTTGTTTTTAAAAGACATCGCTTCGATAAGCTGTCTTTGTGTTCTTGCACGCTTATCATATTCCTCTTCGGGATAAATGTTCGGATTATAATAAAAAACCGTGATGTCAAAACAATCCGCCAGCGCTTCGAGGACATAGCTTGAGCACGGACCGCAGCAGCTATGGAGCACAAGCTTCGGTATTCTTCCGCTTTTTCTGATTTTATCAAGTGTTTCGTCAAGTACAAGCTGATAATTCATTTTCATCTTTCCATTTAGAAAATTTGCCGCTTGTTCAGCGGCAAATTTGTTTTCAGAACAAAGATCTGATCTTATCCGATGCAAGGGAAGCATCCGCGCTGAGCGTCATCGTGAAGCTTACCTGCTCCTTCTGTGAAAAGCGGACACACCACTCGATAAACTGTTCTGCGTCCGCGTCATAGTTGCGGCCGATCATCTTAAAAAGATTGTCAATAAATATATGGGTTATATCGTAATTACCCGCGTGCATACCGGAAATAAAGCCCTTGAGCGCGTCATAGTTTTCAAGATTATAATCCGAAGCGGCTACAAGGCGCACGGAGTAAGGAATATCATATGTAAGCTGAGGCTCTTTTTCAATGCAAACAACATTACCATGCTCATTTGCGTCCGCCTCTTTTACAAGCTCGATGAGCTTTTTTGTTTTTCCCGAACCTTTCAGGCCCATAATTACCTTAACCATAATTGTAAAGCACCCCTTTTGTATAATGGTTTTGTATATTTTATCATATAACCTTGCTTCTGGCAATAGCAAAAAATCAATTTTTACAGTGTACCGCCGAACAGCATTTTCATGATTTTTCCCGCGATCTCAAAAAATGTCAATCGTTCAACGCTGTGGGCAGCGACGATATCATACGTCATAAGCAGTTCATCGTCTTTATACATCTTGACCTCACCGAGCTTGTCGCCCTCCTGTACCGGTGCTTCAACGGTATCGCACACGGTAAGCGTTGTTCGGATGCTTTTCTGCTCGCTTTTTCTGCAAACGATGTTTTCATGCTCTGCAAAACGTGTTTCCACGCTTTTGTCCTTGCCGAGCTTCACGCTTACGCTTTTTGCGCATTCCTCCGGTGTGGCGGATACAAGCGCGAAATTTGCAAACGCGTAATTCAAAAGCGTCTTTGCATCGTCAAATCGCTCGGTGCTCGTTTCTCCGTGGAGCACAACGGCGATATACTCCGTACCGTCGCGCTCTGCCGTCGCAGAAAGGCAATACATGCTTCTGCTCGTAAAACCTGTTTTCAGTCCTGTCGCGCCCTTGTAAAAGCGTATCAGCTTATTTGTGTTTGAAAGCCCGAATTCTCCGTTCCGCACAGAATCTGTCCAGATCGTCGTATAGGACTTGATAAAATCATGCTTAATAAGCTCGCGGCTCATGATGGCTATATCCCGTGCCGTGGTGACATGCTTCGGATCGTCGTGCAGTCCTGTGCAGTTTGTAAAATTTGTATTTTTCATGCCAAGCTGCGCTGCGCGCTCATTCATTTTGCTCACGAATTCCGCCTCGCTGCCGCAGATATGTTCAGCCATACACACGGCGGCGTCATTTGCCGAAACGACGACGATCGATTTGAGAAGGTCCTTTACCGTCATCTGCTCGCCCTCTTTAAGATATATCTGCGAGCCTCCCATGGAGGACGCCTCGGCTGAACAGGTGACGGTTTCATCGAGGCTGAGCTCGCCGCGCTCGAGTGCCTCCGTTATCAGAAGGATCGTCATTACCTTGGTGACGCTTGCAGGCTCAAGCACTTTGTCCGCGTCTTTTTCAAAAAGTACCGTTCCCGTTTCTTTTTCGATGAGTATCGCAGACGGGGTGGAAATATCGAGACTCTCTCCGATTGCGGGCACTGCGGAATCGTCAAAAATCGACGCATCTACCTCGCCGGAGTCAGTCGCGTACTCATATTCGCCTGAATCCGACGCGAGCACAGGTGTTGTCAAAAGCAGAAAAGCCAAAACCAGCGAAAAAATTTTTCTCATAAAAGTATCTCCGTTTCTCATGATTTCTTGCTAAAAAATATGCTCTGCACATCAAAAATATGAGTTTCGGAGGAAAAATTCAGGTCTTTTATCGTTTTTCCTTCATTTGACAGTCCTGTTTTTTCGGCCTATTATAGTAAATGAAGCCTCGGTAAATGCCTTCCGACCGGGCTTCATATTTTATGGAAAGGAAAACTTATGAAAGAAAACTCAATCAAACTTATTCTCTCAGGCACGCTGAGCGCCTGTCTTGCTTATTTCGGACAGCTTCTTATCCCCGTTCTTGTCCTTGCGTTCGTCATGCTTGCAGACTACTGCACGGGTATTATCAAAGCCTTTATGACGAATGCCTTGTGCTCACGCACGGGTATACTCGGTATAATCAAAAAAGTCGGCTATCTGTTCATCGTCGCAGCAGCCGCAGCAGTGGACTGGATCATCCGGAGCGGACTTGCGCTCATCGGCATAGAGCCCGGCTTTTCCGGCTATTTTGCGCTGCTTGTCATCATCTGGCTTATCATCAACGAGCTTATCAGCATTCTTGAAAATGTGGACGCTTCCGGTATCCCGGTCCCTGCATTTCTGATGAAGCTCACCGCCAAATTAAAACAGGCTGTTGAGGAAAAAGGCGGCAGCACAACGGATGAAGATAACCGGGACTGACTTAAAATGGCACTGTGCTCTTGAAAAGCGCAGAAAAACAAAACGCATCGTCATCTGCTTTGCCCATGGTCCTTTGCACAATGTCACCGCACTCACAGCTTTGCATCTGTCCGGCGGCAGGAAGGGCTTTGAGTATCATTTTCTGATAAGCAAAGCAGGCGAAATATTTGCCGGCAGACCGATCGGCGCCGTCGGCGTCCATATCTCCGGAAAAAGAGCCGACAGCATTGATATTCTCCTGGAGGGAGACCAGCTCACAAAAGAGCCGCCGGCTTCTCAGCTTGCATCACTCACTGCGCTTGTCGCGTATCTCATGGGCAAGTATCCGACGATTGAACGGCTCATCAAATACAAGCGAAGGTAGTGTCAAGATAATTGCGCAAATTTGTTTGCAGACTCTGTGTTGAATGAGGTCAGCCAGCCAAGGAGGTGATGTCCTCCATCGCCTCTAAGTGCTTCATGTTCATGTATTTCTTGTTGCCCCACTGCGTGCCAGCCA
>JAZRYQ010000056.1:0-4607 GCA_045600805.1 Candidatus Alloscillospira sp.
CCGGGGCCATCCTGCACGGAAAAGCCCTGTATATCATAAGTTTTACCTGTAAGTGTATTATCCATGTTCGTGCCTCCATTGGTTTTTTATGAATTATACCATGTTTTTAACGTATAATAAAGAACTTTTTAAAGCATGTGACGTTTTCTCGTAAAAAATAAGAAAAAATGGTAATTTATGCTCTTTGCAGAGGATATTTTATCTATATTTTCCATATAATGCAAACTATTTATGCTTAAAAACGCATTTTCTACGATATTACATAGCAAAGGACACTGTAGTTCGAATATGAGACTCAGTGTCCTTTATGTTTGAAAATTTGTACAGTCATTTTGTGTTGCTCGCTGCTTTACCAATCGGAGTTCCAGTCGGTTCTGCCGGAGTCCCAGCTTCCGCCGAAGTCCCGGCTTCCGCCCCAGTCGTAACTGCTGTGAGAGTGCGAGTCACTATCCCAGTCACTGTTATCTGTGAATGCTTCCCAGTCCCATTTTGATTCGCTGCCTTTGTCATAGTCGTAATAAGGGGAGTTGCGAAAGTTTTCTATGCCATCCGTTTTGTAATCGTAATACTCATCATAGTAATACGGCTCATCCGCAGGTATCCATTCACCGTCGTTATACAGAAACCAGTCATCACCCTGGCGGAAATATGCGTTGTCATCAGATGTATAATATGAGCCGTTATAAGTGGTTTTATAGCCTTGCTGAAATACCATAAAACCGCTGATAACAAAACCAATGCAGATGCAAATTAAACAAACAACAGGAATTATCCTGCTTGTGTTTTTCTTGCTCCCCACAAGTATTTTGACTATCTTTGCAATGATGGGGAGAATTAGCAATTCCGCCATTGCCACCACGAATACTAATGACTTAAAAGCGAGAAAAAGCATACCGAAAAAAACCAGAATGGCAGTCAAAACACCTACTAAAACAAATAAATTTTACCCGGGAGGGTCAATGGTATAGCGCACCTCGCTTCCGCCGACGTTAACAGTATGGATCTCCTGTTCCCCATAGATGTCAACAGTTTTGAAAGTCTGATTGGATTTTTGATGCAGGATTTCTTCTTTCAGGCGAAGGTACAGTTCATTGACCGCATAGTCCTCGTCCTTACCCTGATATCGGATGGCACGCTCACCGTTTACTTTATTTTTATAAACCACGAATTCTCCGACGCTGTTCTGATAAATACCGAAAGCACGTGGTTCTTCTATGTTCTTACCTATAAAAAAGCGGGTTACGGTTTCAGGCGGCAGGTTTCTGTCTTCATACCATTTACGCAGCTCCTCAATGGTCGCAGGACGACTGTTGTCGTTTGCAAATCTGCGAAACGCCGGGTTAGGTGCGCTGCAGTTGGGGCATTTTTCCAAAGAATCGTCTACGAAATTGCCGCAATAATCGCATTTATATTCTGCCATATAAGCTCCTTTTAGCCGATGAATATTCCATCATAAAAAACAAATTTATGATACCATAAGACACCAAGTTTTTCAAGATTTAAGCGTGATTATTTAACTATTGCAATTTCAGCTCATTTCATTGTCTGCAAGGTCATTTCTTTTTCAATTCTATGGTTTCTTATGTATTTGCAGAAAACTGAAAATTGCAATCATAAAGTTTTTTTCACTTATTTATTGCGTTTTGTAATTTTCAAGCTTATAATGTACGTGATGAAAAATTTATAAAAGGAGTGCTTTACTATGTTTGAATTTCTCCCTCTTTCCCCGCGTATTGCGTCGATCCGCTCAAAGCGTGATGCCTTTACCTCGGGAAAATTCATGTCGATCAACACCGAAAGAACAAAAATATACACCGATTATTACAAAACACATGAAAACGAGTACCCGATGCTCAAGCGCGCCGGCGCTCTTTACACATGGTGCGCAACAAAAGAAGTCAATGTTTTTGACGAGGATATCTTCGTTGGTACACCGGGACCGACAGAGCGTTCCCTCAGCCCGTATGTTGACTGGGCATGCGCATGGATACCGGGCGTTGTCGATAACGATGTCACCTTCAAAAAGGCATGGCAGTCCGATTCACCGTATGGTATCTATATGAGCGATGAGCAGCGCGAGATTTTCCGCGATGCGTATGATTACTGGAAAGACCGCTGCATAGCCAAAATGGTCGAAGGAGCTTTGACACAGGACTTTGAAGATGCATCCGGCAACGGCGGTATTTTGAACTTCCTGAGAAATGACCCGATGCGCGGCGGCGTTTCCGGTATGCCGCAGGGCCATTATATCGCAAATTACAACAAGGTCGTAAACGTCGGTTTCGGTCAGGTACGCGAGGAAGTGCTTGCAAAGATCGAAGCGATGAAGGGCAAGGTATTCGGAGACAACGCCAAGAAGCACATCTTCTATTACGCAATTTTAAAGGTATGCGACGGCGCGATCCTGCTTTCAAAGCGTTATGCGGCAGCTTGCCGCGCTAAAGCGGAGACAGTCGCGGACGAAGCAAGAAAAGCAGAGCTTCTCAGAATGGCTGACAGCCTTGACTGGATCATGGAAAAGCCCGCGAGAACATATTGGGAAGGCCTTCAGGCAATCATCCTTTATCAGCTCATGCTCTCGACCGACGCGCAGCAGCACGGCCAGTCCATCGGCAGAGTTGACCAGTATGTCGGCGCTCTGATCGAAAACGATCTTGCAACAGGCGCGATTTCCGATGAGCTTGCGCAGGAGTATTCCGATGCGTTCATTCTCAGACTGAGCGACATTATCGTTCTCCCGTCTTTTGCAAACAATGAGCGCATTATCCACCTCATGGAAACACATCAGAATCTCTATTCCTCCATTTATAACGGACTTACCCCCACGGCCGGCATCGCGCTTACGCTCGGCGGCGTTAAGGAAGACGGTACAGACGCCTGCAACGCAGCAACACGCAAGCTTTTGCAGACCTATGGCAGAATGGGCTTCCCCGATCCGACCGTCGCGCTCAGAATCGCGGATTCTACGCCTGAGGATGTATGGCGTCTCGGTATCGAGTCAGCGAAGCGCTGCGGCGGTATCCCGCAGATGGAAAACGATAATCTTATCCTCCCGCTTATGCAGGATCTCGGCTTCACCTTGGAAGAGGCGAGAAATTACAGTATCGTCGGCTGCGTTGAGCCTGCCGGAACGGGCAATGAATGGCCTGCCTGCGGCATGACCGGACGTGAATCCATCTGGAACATGGTCGATATCATGCCGATTACGATCCACGGCGGTCTGAACAAGAGAACGGGCAAGATGGGACTTCCGTGCAAAAAGCTTTACGAATATGAGAGCTTTGAAGAATTCAAGGATGCTTTCGCAGCCCAGATGCAGCACGCGCTTGACTGGACCGTTTCCTATGCAAACACATTTGAGCTTGTTTACTCACATTACTTCCCGTGCATCGTCGCCTCCTCCATGATGGAGGGTTGCATTGAGTCCGGTAAAGACGTAACCGAAGGCGGCGCAAAGCACAACCGCTGCGGTCTTACCGCTATCGGCACGGCAAACATCGGTGACTCTCTCATGGCTATCAAGAAGCTCTGCTTCGATGATAAGACAGTATCGCTGCGTGACATGTATGATGCACTTGATAACAACTGGGAAGGTTATGAGCAGCTTCGTCAGACCATCATCAACGAAGTGCCGCATTACGGCAACGATATCGAAGAGGTCGATATGCTTGCTTCTTGGGCAATCGGAAAGTTTGCTGAGATCATGGCAAACGAAGAGGGCCCGCGCGGTAATTACTCCGGCGGAACATTCACAATGACGGCACATATCTATCATGGCAGCTACACGCCCGCCACACCGGACGGAAGACGTGACGGTGATACGCTTGCCGACGCTATCAGCGCAAGACAGGGCTTTGACAAGAACGGCCCGACGGCATATCTCATCTCCGCTGCAAGACTGCCGCATCGCGCACTCACAAACGGCGATCAGCTCAATATCCGCTTCTCCCCGAAGAGCGTTGAGGGGGATCTCGGCGCTGATAAGCTCAAGATGCTTATTAAGACTTATTTCAACATCGGCGGTATGCAGGTACAGTTCAATGTCGTTTCAACAGACCAGCTCCATGAAGCACAGGAGAATCCGGACGAATACAAGAATCTCGTTGTCCGCATTGCCGGCTTCTCGACATATTTCGTATCGCTCGATAAGAAAACACAGGACGACTTCATCCTCAGAACGGAACAGTCCGTGTAAAACGATTTGCATACAGACTAAAACAAGCTCCCAATCGGGAGCTTGTTTTTTACGGTATAGGGATCATAGCGCCCAGCTTGCGAGATATTTTTTCTGCGCGTCGCTGAGTGCATCAATGGCAAGCCCGGACGCTGAAAGCTTGCGATGCGCTACATCGTTGTCGATTTCCGGGGGAACCGGGATAACGCCTGGCTTCAGTTCGCTTCTGTGTTCGGCAAGATATCGGGCAGACAGAGCCTGAATAGCAAAGCTCATATCCATGATCTCCGCCGGATGACCGTCACCGGACGCGAGATTGACAAGCCTGCCTTCGGCCAGTACAAACAGATTTTTCCCGTTTTGAAGTGTGTAACCCATGATGTTCTGCCGCTGCTCGAATATGTTTACGGCGTTATTATCAAGCCAGTTGACA
>JAZRYQ010000057.1:0-17138 GCA_045600805.1 Candidatus Alloscillospira sp.
TGCAAAAACAAGCAGTGCACCCTGCGAGAATATCTGCCAGTAGGAGTCCATACCAATCATGATGAGACCGTTATTGAAGCTGTTGATGACGAGCAGTCCAATGAATGCACCGAGCATTGTACCAGATCCGCCACCGAATGAGATACCGCCGAGGAACGCCGCAGTGATTGAGCTCATAAGCGTAGAGCTCATGCTGTCTGAACGGATCTGCTGTAATCTGCCGAGCATAAGAACACCGCCGAATGCGGAAACCGCAGAACAGTTGATCATCATGAGTGTACCGACTTTGGATACATTGACGCCGGAAAGTCTTGCTGCCATCGGGTTTCCGCCGCACATATAAACGCGTCTGCCGAGTTTTGTCTTTGACAGCATCACGCCATAAATAATTGCAAGGATGATGCAGTATATGAACGAAATCGGAACAAATCCGATATAAACGGAAGTCAGCGTTTTGAATATCGGGATATCAATGACTATCGCGGCGTTTCTTGTAACGAATCCGGCAAGACCGGTCCAAATGTATGAAATGCCCATCGTTCCGATAAACGGTATAATGTGGAATCTGTACCATGTCAGTGCGTTGAATGCACCGCATAAACCGCCGAATACGATGCAGATGAGTGCTGCCAAAAGCCATGGAACACCCGCATTGATAAGCATCGCGCAGAATACGGCAGATATTGTTCCCACGGCGGCTACCGACATATCTGCGTTACCGCTCAACATCAAAGTGGTGAAGCCAACCATCAGGACGCCGGGAATCGACGCATTATACAGAATGGTCTTAAAATTACTGAATGTGAAAAAATAGGAACGCATGATAGAAAACACTATCATTACGGCAATAAGCATTAATAACAGAGTAAATGCCTTATTACCCTTTAGGCGTTTTGTTATGTTTTTCATAGAATACTCTCCTTCAACTCATATCTGGACAGTTAATTGTTTGATGTTTCAGCCAGCGATTTCTTGACCCAGTTTTTCGCCGTCCTTCTTGCATTGATCGCATCAATTGCAAGTGCGACTACCAGAAGAATACCGTTGAATACTGTTGCAATATTGCTGTCAATACTCAGAATAGCCGTCCCTGTGTTAAACAGTGAAATAATCAGCATTCCGAGGAAGCATCCGAACATGTCGCCCGAGCCTCCGCCAAATGCGATGCCGCCCAGCATGGCAGCCGTCAGTCCCGTAAACTGATATGAGCTCAAGGCAGTTGCATAAGCCGTGCCTACTCGCGCCGTGACTAATACGCCGCAAACGGCTGAAAGAAATCCGCAGTTTGAAAAGAGAATATATGACAGACGTTTCGGATGAAGTCCGCACAGTCTTGCAGCTTCCTTATTGCCGCCGCAGAGATAAATCGTACGTCCAAACTCTGTTTTTGCTAAGATGATGCCATATATTACGAAGAAAATGATTGCGATTATAACTGTAACCGGCAAAAGTCTGTTGAAGTATTTTGTGTTGCCGATCCATTTCAAAACAGCGCTTTCTACTCGCATGCCCTGTGATGAAACAAGGACATATGCAAGACCGCTGCTAACCGATGACATACCCAACGTTACGATGAACGGCTGAAAATTAAATTCGTTGACAAGCAGCGCATTGATGAATCCAAATATTGTACCGACAACAAGTGCACTGATAATTGCGACCCATACATTACAGTTCATCTGCATGATCATATATGTAAGCAGCGCTCCAGCCAGAGATCCTGTCGATCCAACAGATAAATCCATAAAGCCGTAAAGCATCAGATATCCAACGCCTACCGCAAAAAAGCTGCAGATGACCATTCCGTTGAAGATTGCTCTGATATTCAGCGCGGTCAGGAAGGAACCTTTGGATAAAATTTGAAACAGCAGGATCAGAAGCGCATTTACGATAATCAGCGAAAAATGCTTTGAACTTAAAAAGTCTTTAAATTTGCTTTGTTTTTTCATTTTTGCTTCCTCACTTATCAGTACTATTTTTATTCTTTCATAGCCAATGCCATTATGTTCTCTTCTGTTGCCTCTTCGCGAGGTACTACACCGGTAATAGAGCCGTTATGCATTACAATGATGTTGTCACAAAGGTTCAAAACTTCAGTGAGTTCCGAAGAAATAAAAATTATACCCTTTCCTTGCTTTGCAAAATCGCAGCAAAGCTGATAAATTTCTGCTTTTGTTCTGACATCAATTCCCTTTGTCGGCTCATCCAATATCAAAATTTTGGTATTCATTTTGCTTGATGTCCATCTGCCGAGAATTACCTTCTGCTGGTTACCGCCGGATAACTCAGCAACGATTTTCTTTGAAGACGGTGTTCTGATAGAATATGTTGCAATTGCTTCATCTGCCAAGGCATTTTCCTGCTTCTTGTTCATGAATAAGCCTTTTTTGACTTTTTTCAAAACAGGTATCGTGATATTGTCCTTAATCGGTCGCGGGAGAACGAGGCCTTGCTCTTTTCTGTCTTCAGGTGCCAGGGCAATGCAGGCTTCTATAGCCTCTGACGGATCTTTGAAATGAACCTTTTCACCGTCAACTATAATTTCTCCGGCTATGATGGGATCTGCACCAAAAATTGCTCTCATTGTCTCTGTACGGCCGGCTCCGACAAGACCCGAAAAACCGAGAATCTCTCCCTTGTGCAATTTGAAGCTGACATTATGAACAAATTCGGATTCGAGGTTATTGACTTCCAGTACGACGTCCCCGAATACAGTATTTCGGCTGAGTGATGAATATGTATCACCAACGTCACGTCCGACCATTGATGCAACAAGCTGCTGCTCGGTTGTGTCTTTTGTTATGAGCTCTTTTACAAATTTACCGTCTTTCAGCACCATTATTTTGTCGGTAATCTTGAATATCTCTGACATGCGGTGCGAAACGTAAATGATGATTTTGCCCTGCTCTTTGAGCTTTTCAATTAGACTGAAGAGAATGTCGATTTCTGCATCTGTAAGGCTGGCGGTAGGTTCATCAAAAGCGATAATCATTGAGTCTCTTCTATATGCCTTCATGATTTCGACCATCTGCTGATATGCAACAGGCAACATCATTACAGGCATTTCGGGATCAATGGAAAGCCCAAATTCTTTGATTATCGTCATTGCCTGCTCTTTAAGAAGCTTCTTGTTGACAAATCCGAATTTATTGCATGGGATTTCCTCAAGGAAGATGTTTTCCATAACGCTCAGCGATGGAACTAATTGACGTTCTTGATAAATGACACTGATTGATGACTTGAGTGCGTCAATTGGGCTTGCAAAGTGTTTTTCTTCACCGTCGATTATGATTTTACCTGCATCTGGGACGGTATCACCGCTCATAACCTTCAGCAATGTGCTTTTTCCGGCGCCGTTTTCTCCGGCAAATGCTGTAACCTGTCCGCCATCCAAGCGGAAGCTTACGTCATTTAAGGCGCGGACACCCGGATAAATCTTGTTTATTTTTTGAAATTCAATGTAATGTTGCATAATGCACCCCCTGCATAGAATTTTGTAGCCTTCGGGAATAAAAAATCGAAAACATAATGTAGTTAACAATCCCAATATATATTTTACTTTTATATAATGAAAAACCATTGTCACCCAAAGACAAAATGCATTTTAATTTGACAAAGCGGATTTGTTACCTGTGCACAATTAAATTTTATCGTTTTTTATATACTATTATATACGGCCATACAATATGAAAAGTATGATTTAAAGATATTAGTGACAATTAATTTAAAAATGCTCACGCTTCAGATGTAAATTATAGGAGGTATCAGATGGATTCTTCAGTAAGTTTTAATCCGATAAGTCCAAGAATATCCCGCCTCTTGGACAGGAGACACAGTGTCTACGAAGGAAATGTTTCCATTAATATTGAGCGTTCTGTAATATATACAGACTATTACCGCAAACACGAAACACAATACCCTGTCTTAAAACGCGCTGGTGCGGTATACGAATGGTGTTCAAAATGCAGCTGCAATATCCACGATGATGAAATCATCATAGGGTCTATGGGCCCTGACGATATCAATCTGAGCATTTATGTTGAATGGATTGTAACATGGCTTGACAAATGCGTTAATGACACAGACGAAATGTTCCGTCAAGCATGGCAGGCTTCGGGATGTGTATATATGAGCGATGAGGATCGTGCTGTTCTTCAGGATGTTGTTTCATATTGGAAAGGTCGTACGATTTCTGATTATTTATTGGGTGTACTTCCGGATGAAATATGGGAATGTAGTGCAAACAGCACAAACAATTTTACACCGCCCAATGATATGGTGAATCTCGGCAGTAAGTGTCAGGGCCACTATATAGGCGGCTTTGATAAGGTTGTCAAAGTCGGGTTTGGGGCGGTCAAACGCCAGGCTGAGGAAAAGCTGAGGGAAATGCACGGAAATGTTCAGGGCAACGATGCGAGATCGCATGCATTTTACCGCGGCGTTGTCATAATTTGTGACGCCGCAATTCTATTGGCCCGACGTTATGCAGAAGCTTGCCGCAAAAAAGCGGAGCTTTCTCCTGAGCCGCGCAGATCTGAGCTCCTTCAGATGGCAGATTCTTTGGATTGGATAATGGAAAACCCTGCCCGTACATACTGGGAAGGTCTCGAGGCAATACATCTTTATCAACTCATGTTGTCAACAGACGCCCAGCAGCATGGAGAATCTTACGGTCGTATTGACCAATATTGTGGGCACCTTCTTGAAAAAGAATTGCGCGAAGGGACAATAACCCTTGAAAAAGCGCAGGAATATACAGATGCATTTATTTTAAAATGCAGCTCTCTTTTCTGTCTCGACATCGGCACAACAAATCCGCAGATAATCAAAATGAATAAAGAGGGAAAGACGCTATTCAATGTATTGGGACAGTATCAGACAGCCACAGACGGTTTGAATATTACAATTGGCGGACAGGATAAGCAGGGAAATGACGCAACTAACGCAATGACATACGCTGTTTTGCAGGCATATGCCAGACTCGGGTTGGCAGATCCAACATGCGCAATCAGAATTCATAAAAATACACCTACGGCGCTCTTTGATCTGGCGATTGAATCAAGTAAAATTTCAGGCGGTATGCCGCAATTCCAGAATGACGAAATTATTATTCCCGCGTTAGTAAATCGAGGCCTTGCAATAGAAGATGCCCGCAATTACGGTATTGTCGGATGTGTCGAACCTTCCGGTACAGGTTGTGAGTGGCCTGCTTGCGGAAGTGACGGATGTTCAAGTATTTGGAGCTTCGTCGGGTGCGTTGTATTTGCTATAAATGGTGGTGTAAATCCAACCACAGGGGCAAAAGCGTTGCCATGTAAAAAGCTTTACGAATATGAAACATTTGAAGAATTCAAAGACGCTGTCGAAGCACAGGCTAAATACTCTCTGAATTTCAATATAGAGCTTTGCAACTTCTATGAACTGGTTTATTCAGAATACTTTCCCGTTATCTGTGCTTCAACGATGCTGGAAGGATGTGTTGAATCCGGTCGCGATGCGACATGGGGAGGATGCCGGTACAATTCGACCGGCCTTACCTGCATAGGCACCGCAAACGTGGCGGATAGTATGGTGGCAATCAAAAAACTCTGCTTTGATACAAACAGAGTATCGAAACAGGATATGTACGATGCACTTCTTGCTAACTGGAAAGGGTACGAAAACATCCGTGATATAATACAATATGAAATGCCGCATTACGGTAATGACGATGATGAAGTTGACCAATACGCAAGCTGGTGTCTCAGTGTATTTGCGGATCATCTGCGCACACTTACCGGCCCCCGAGGATATTATAACGGAGGTACCTTCACGATGCTCGCGCACCTCCACGCAGGCAAAATGACGCCCGCAACACCGGACGGTCGTTGTGACGGCGACCCACTGGCGGATGCGATTTCTCCGCGTCAGGGGTTTGATACGCATGGCCCAACATCGTATATACTCAGTGCAAGTAAACTCCCGCACAAAAAACTATCCAACGGCGACCAGCTCAATATCAAATTCTCTCCTTTATCTGTACAGGGAGCCGAAGGTACCAAGAAGCTTCGCCAGCTGATACAGGCGTATTTCGATTTGACAGGAATGCAGGTACAATTCAATGTTGTAAGCACGGAAGCTTTGCACGAGGCACAGGAAAACCCGGATGAGTATAAGAACCTGATTGTCCGTATTGCAGGATTCTCAACGTATTTTGTGGAATTATCGCGTGACACACAAGATGATTTCATTATGCGCACAGAACAGAGTCTTTGATCAAGTATATCCAAAGTTAGCTTTTTGAAAAATCATATTGAACAAAATTTAGAAAGGACGTTAAACATGGCAGAGAAGAAATTCGATTTATCCAAGCTTCAGGAAGCAGTAACAGAAAAGAAGTATATTATCACACCGGAAGAGAAGGCAGCGGCAAAGTTCAGCAAGCTGGTCTTTGCGTTTCCGGAGGAAAACAACGAAATCGTTGCGGAAGGCGACCCGGCGGACTATGTTATTCACCCGCAGGCATATTTCCGCGGTGCATGTCAGATTCCCGGTGCGGAATTCAACCAGAGCTATCAGATTTTTGTAAAACCGTTCTTCCTTGACAGAGTACAGCACCGTCACGCAAAGGAAGAATATCTCATCTTCCTTGGAGCATCTTTCCCCAATGTATTTGATTTTGATGCAAAAATCGAATTCACGCTCGGAAAAGGCGACGAGGCAGAGACATACATCATTGACAGACCGACGATCGTGCGTATTCCTGCCGGTACATATCACTGTCCGCTGAACTTCAAGGAGGTCAACAAGCCGGTACTGTTCCTTGCAACGCTCATGCAGCCGATGTTTGGCGGCATCTATGACATGCCCGACGGCACAACACAGGAAATGTACTACAACGGACCTATTCAGTGCAAATACAATCCGAACAAAAAATGCGACGCCTGCGGCAAATGCTTACAGGAAAAGTGGGAGAACTAAACAGCAATCGGTATATAACAGAAATGTGGCAGCGTATATACGCAGCCACATTTCTATAATAATCTAAATAATACGGAGGTTTCTGATGATATATCATATCGAAGAAAGAGATGCAATACGCTTTGTCGGTCTGAAGTTTTTTGTACAGACAAACATTGAAACCGGTATGCCGGACCCCAAAACGGTTTCAGGTTTTTGGGATAATCTTTCAAAAGAGGATTTTGAAAAACTTAACAGCATGTCCGATTCTCTGCCCAGCAGCGTAGTTGGCGTTTTCGGAGAAAAGCATGACAACGGATTTGATTATTGGATTGCTGCCGCAACGACAATGCCTTGTCCTAAAGATTATGCCGTTGTTGAGATTCCGGCGACTAAATGGCTTGTTATACAAGCTAAAGGTCCGAACCCGTCTGCCATACAAAGCGCATTCCGCAATGTGTATATTAATTATTTTCCCAATAGCAAAAAATACACACGCTGTTGGGATATTTACGAGATCGAATCATTCTCTGACGGTGATGCATCTGCTGAAGATTATATTGCTTACGGGTGGGTACCGATTCATGAGAAAAATTAGTGTCTCAAAGCGGTTTTCATGTTAAAAACACAGAAAGGAAGTAAAAATATGAAATATCCACGCCCAGCGTATATGGATCCGAATGTTAAGATCGACACTTCGTATACCATATTCGGACATGTCGAAACAAAAGCGCCGAAATTCGATTATCCGATAAGCGCAAAAGAAAACTTTGTTCGAATGGCCCATCGTGACCATCCTATGTGGGTACCGTTCCCGGCGACAGACATTCAGTCCATACATATCAATGAGCTTGCGGACCCAAAGCCGGACGGAAGACATTTGGGACCAGACTTCAAAAGAATGCCGAAAGAGGACGAGACCTTTATTGACCATTACGGAAATTCATGGACATGGGTTGCATCTGCCGGCGGAGCCATGCTCACGCCCGGAACGTGCACATGCACGGATATCTGCGAATGGGAAAAACAGATAAAGTTCCCTGATTTTAATGACTGGAATTTTAAAGAGCGCGCCGAAAAATACATGAAGGAAGAATATAACCCCGATAAGGTCATGCACATCAATGTACATCAGGGTCTGACGGAAATGCTTGTTGCATACCTCGGCGGATACGAGCAGGGAATGTCGTCTCTGCTTATCGAGCCGGAGGCATGCACGGATTTTCTGAATGCATTTGCTGATTACATGATAAGCTTTTTTGATATGCTCAACAGCCTTTATCCGATAGATTTCATTACATATCACGATGACTGGGGTACAGAGCGTGACACATTCTTCAGTGAACGTATTATGGAAGAAATGGTGTTTGAGCCGACAAAGAGGATCGTTGACCATATAAAGGGTGCGGGCAAAGTGTTTGAGCTCCACTCCTGCGGTAAGATCGAGAGATTCCTGCCGTATATGTGTGATTTGGGAGTGGATTTCATACAGATTCAGCGCAGAGCAAACGATATGCCGAAGCTGAAGGAGAAATACGGAGACAGGATCGGCTTTAATGCAGGACTTGAGGGAGTTGAGATCGGACAGGTTCTGGATAAGGATGAACTTATTGCAACGATTCGTAAGACGATCGACATATACGGGCCGGGCGGCGGATTCTATCCTGCAATATTTGACAATGATCCGGAACGTTTCTGGACGATAGCAAGCGAATTCTACTATTACAGCCGGGAGTTCTATGAAAATGAAAACAAATAAAACTGTTTACAGAATATAAATAATGTTTTAAAACAGTGTAATAACACCCCCTCTTGTCAGACAGCATGATATACTGTAAGACAAGAGGGGGTATTTATTTTACAGACGATTTTTTCAGAACATTTCCTTGCTCATATTGTCAATTTCTCTTGTAAGGGCATCGTACACACCGGGGTAATTGCTCATCGGCAGTCCCTGTGATGCGCTCGGTATCCAGTACGCCTTTCCCTTGCCGAATTCCTCGCACGCCTCGCGCACTTTCGCCGCGACGATCTCATCGGTCCAGCCCGGGAAGTCAACGGAGGCGCTGTCGATTCCGCCCATAAAGGTGATCTGTCCTTTATATTTTTCAAGAAGCTCGGCGATATTGTTTGAACGCATAACGCCCTGCCAGATATCAATTCCCATGTCTATCATAAACGGTACGAGTGTTGCCGCGTATGAATCGGAGTGATGCATGATGACTTCAACGCCGTTTTCTTTGTAATAGCCGTAAATCTTTTTATAGGACGGCAGGAAGAACTCCTCGAACATATCGGGTGACATAAATGTGGATATCTGGCTGCCCCAGTCATCGTGATGGAAGAGCGCGTCCGGCTTTATATGCTTTATGCACTCCTCGGCATATGCAAGCTCATAATCCGTTATCATGTCAATGATCTCGTGCATTGCCTCGGGCTCCTCATAGAAGTTCATAAGGCAGTTTGTGATCTCCATAAAGAAATGGCACTGCTCAAAAAGTCCCGGAGCGTAAAACTGTGTTACAAAATACTCGTTCCTGTCAATGCTTTCAGCCTGCTTTACGATGGGCTCCCACTCTTCATCGGAGAAAACGATATTCGGCACTTTGATATAATCGCGCCAATTTGCAACGTCCTTTATGAGAACGTGCTCTTTGTCATGGACGGGGAACGGTCCCGGTGTCCCTTCGGGCCATGATCTTATAACGCCCCATGCATCAGCTACATTGAGCTGGCCGTATTTCGGCTGCGGATTTCTCTTGCTTATCGGATTGCCCATCATGATTTTAAACGGCTCATACTGGTTTACAAATCTGTCCGGCTTTCCTCCGCGTATCGTTTCGATAAGATTCTGTCTTTTTGTAAGCATTAAAAACGTCCTTTCTTATATAAAATTCCTATATATATCTCAATCGTATTTATAAGGATATCACCTGCATCGCAAAAAGTAAATACTTTTAAAAATTCCGTATTCTTGAATCTCCGCCGCCTTTATGATAAAATACAGTCAATCTTATATGAGGGGTGCTTTATATGGAAACAAGGCCGTATGTTTCTTGGGAACTCATGAATTCTTTTCTTATTGACGCATTCGTCGGCTACGGTGTTCCGCGGGAAGATGCCGAGATCTGCGCGGATGTTCTTCTTGAAAGTGACAGACGCGGCATTGAAAGCCACGGCTGCAACCGATTCAAGCCCATTTATATCGACCGCATCGTCGCCGGTATTCAGAAGCCCGTTACGAAAACAGATATCATCAGAGAAACGCCGACGACGGTCGTTCTTGACGCAAACGACGGTATGGGAATGGTCGCCTCACATAAAGCGATGGAGATGATCATCGAAAAGGCGAAAAAATTCGGCATGGCTGCCGCCGCTGTCAGAAATTCAACGCATTACGGCATTGCGGGTTATTGGGCAACGATGGCAACGAAAGCCGGTCTGATCGGCATAACGGGTACGAATGCGCGGCCGTCGATCGCGCCCACCTTCGGCGTTGAAAACATGCTCGGCACAAACCCGCTCACGATAGGTCTTCCGACCGATGAGCCGTTTCCGTTCATGCTCGACTGCGCGACCTCCATCACGCAGCGCGGCAAAATAGAATATTTTGCACGCGAAGGAAAACCCACACCCGCCGGAATGGTGATCGGCCGCGACGGAAGCGCTCTTACCGACAGTGAGCAGATCCTTGTTGATCTCACAACGGGAAACGCCGCGCTTGCGCCTCTCGGCGGAATCGGGGACGAGCTTGCAGGCTATAAGGGCTATGGCTACGCCACCGTCGTCGAAATTCTGTCCGCCGCTCTGTCTGCCGGCAATTTCCTCAAAATGCTGACCGGAAAAGACGAAAACGGTAACAAAAAGCCGTATGGACTCGGCCATTTCTTCATCGTTATCGACCCAGAAGCCTTTCTGGGCATTGACAGCTTCCGCAAGACCTGCGGCGATATCCTGCGTGAGCTCCGCGCATCACAGAAAGCGCCGGGAAAAGACAGGATCTATACGGCAGGCGAAAAAGAATATCTTGTCTGGCTTGAACGGCGAGACAAGGGCGTTCCCGTCGGCGCAGCAGTTCAGAAGGAGCTTCTTGCCGTGCGTGACGCGCTCGGACTATCATACGTCTTCCCGTTTGAATAAGCAAGCAGCAGATTCTTTATTACGTTAATATTGTACTGCAAAAATAATATAAATCGGCAAAAAATTATTGACTTTAAAAGCAAGGTATGATTAACTTTAAACATGAGTTTTCAGCAAAAAATTACATGGAGGAAAAACAAAATGGTGAAAAAACAAAGTAAATATCAGCGCTTTTTACCCCTGTGGATCTTCGTTGGTATGCTTGTTGGTATCGTCGGCGGTATCATTTTCGCGGCTGCGGGAATTGCCGATTTTGCAAGCTCTTACATCAAGCCCTTCGGAACGATCTATATCAATCTTTTAAAGTTCCTTGTTGTCCCTGTTGTGCTTTTCTCGATCATTGACGGCGTTGTTTCGCTCAATGACCTCAAGAGAGTCGGCTCCGTCGGCGTTCGTACTATCGTGTATTATATGGTAACGACCATATTTGCCGTTATTATCGGACTTATTATCGCAAATCTGTTCAAGCCTCTTTTCCCCGCGCTCTCAACGGTTGACCTTGAGTACACGCCGAATTCATCGAAGGTCATGGATGTTATCGTCAACATTTTCCCGAGCAACCTTCTTGCTCCGCTTGTCAATGCCGATATGCTTCCGCTCATCGTCATCGCGCTCTTCTTCGGCGCCGGAATCCTGATGGCGGGCAAAAAAGGCGAGCTCATCGGCAATATCGTAAATTCCATGAACGAAGTCGTCATGAAAATCATGGGCATCGTTATCTCGATTTCTCCTATCGGTGTTGCCTGCCTTATGTGGGATGTCGTCGCCGTCAACGGCCCGAAAATCATCGGTGCTCTCGCGATCGTCGTCGGTGTCGCTTATGTCGGATACATTATACATATTCTTCTGATTTACGGTCTGTCCGTAAAGCTGCTGGCAAAAATGAACCCGTTCAGATTCTTCAAGGGCATGGCTTCCGCGATGATAACCGCTTTCACAACGACATCCTCGGCTGCTACGATCCCCGTGAATATGGAATGCTGCAACAGTATGGGCGCTGAGCCTGAGATCAGCTCCTTCTGTCTGCCGCTCGGCGCGACGATCAATATGGACGGTACGGCGATCTATCAGGCTGTCGCTGCGATTTTCATCGCGACCTGCTACGGCGTTGACCTCACGTTCGGTCAGATGGTAACGATCGTTCTCACGGCGACGCTTGCCTCCATCGGTACGGCCGGTGCTCCGGGCTCCGGCATGATCATGCTGTCCATGGTCCTCGTTTCCGTCGGTCTTCCTGTCGAAGGTATCGCGCTTATCGCCGGTGTTGACAAGCTGTTTGACATGGGTCGCACAACGCTCAACATCACGGGTGACGCAACATGCGTCATGTGGATCTCCCGTCAGGAAAAGGAGAAAAAAGCGCAGAAGAAAGCTTCAAAAAAATAAAACCGCAAAAAATAAATATTTAAGGACAGGTTTTTTGAAATCGTCGGCAAAGTCCACCCGACTTTGCCGACGAAAAAACTCGCGCTCCATCGCATCGGGCTTTGCCCTCTTTGTTCGGCGCGAGGGCAAGCTGCGCTTGCCTCAGGGTGTTTTTGCGGCGGCAAAGCTGCCCCAAAAACAGATCCGGTTTCATTCCTACGCTTCGCGGAGGAACTCCGTGAGACTTTATCTCCAGTCTGTAAGGACAGGTTTTTTGCCTGTCCTTTTTATTTTTAAAAAGTTCTTTTATTACATCGGAAAATATGATATACTATTCTATATGAATTTAACAGGAGCGTTTGCAAAATGATAAGACGAGCTTTGAGCAAGGATCTGCACACCGTAAACGAGCTTTTATTTCAGGTTTTGACCGTACATGCCAACGGCCGTCCCGATATATTTATCCCCGGCACGAAGAAATATACAGACGAGGAGCTGCTTGCGCTTTTCAGGGACAATACAAGACCGATCTTCGTATCCGTTGATGAAAATGACAATGTCCTCGGCTATGCGTTCTGCGTGCTTGAAGAGACAAAAAACGTCAATAATATGAAGGATATGAAAACGCTTTACATTGACGATATCTGCGTTGACGAAAAGCATCGCGGAAAACATATCGCAACCGGTCTGTATGAGTATGTGAAAGAATACGCAAAGCAGATCGGATGCTATCACATCACGCTCAACGTATGGCAGGAAAACCCGAACGCGAGAAAATTTTACGAAGCCATGGGTATGAAGCCGCTCAAAACCGTGATGGAAACCATACTTTGAAATTATAATTTTTTGGAGGAAATATAAATGAAAATCGCAGTAACCTATGAAGACGGTCAGGTCTTTCAGCATTTCGGAAAAACAGAGAATTTCAAAATTTACGACATTCAGGACAACATGATAGAAGCCGCCGAAGTCATCGGCACGGACGGCGCTGGTCATGAGGCTCTTGCGGACTTCCTGGCGGGAAAGGGCGTTGACGTTGTGATATGCGGCGGTCTCGGAGAGGGCGCAAAGGCTGCTCTTGCCGATGCCGGCATCGAAGTCATCTCCGGCGCCGAGGGAAGCGCAAACGTCGCCGTTGCATCCTATCTCAAAGGCGAGCTCGTTTCAAAGGGCGTAAATTGTGACCATCATGACCACGAACAGGAAGAAGAGGAAGAAGGCTGCGGCGGAGATTGCGGCGGCGGTTGCGGTGGTGGCTGCGGCGGTGGCTGCAGCGGCTGTCATTCTACCCCTGATTTTGACGGGCCGAATGTCGGCAAGACATGCAAAACGCATTATATCGGCACATTTAATGACGGCACAAAGTTTGATTCTTCCTACGACCGCGGCGAGCCGCTTGAATTCGTCTGCGGCGCAGGCATGATGATCCACGGCTTTGACAAGGCTGTCGCAAACATGACGGTCGGTCAGATCATTAACGTGCATCTCACTCCCGACGAAGCTTACGGCTACCCTGATCCGAGAGCTGTTTTCACATTTGAAATCGCACAGCTCGCGGGCTCCGAGGAGCTTAAAGTCGGAGATCAGGTTTATCTGTATGACAATATGGGCAGGCCTGTTAAGGTCAAGGTGCTTGACCGCGACGAGAAAACCATCACCTTCGACGCAAACAGCGAAATGGCCGGCAAAGAGCTCAATTTCAAAATCGAGCTTGTTGATGTACAGTAACGCAAATTTTCAAAGCAAACTGTGAATAAACTGCACAAGGAGGAAAAATGAGCAACAGTTTTACAACAAGCGGAAATATGTATATATCTTGGCTTCCGCTGATAATCATTACAGCTATCATTGCAACCTTTGTGGTTTTGCAGGTTTATCTCTCAAAAAGAACTTCAAAAATGCCGGGAGCAATACTTCCTGTCGCGTTTTTCGTATTTTCGGTGATTGCATCGATATCATCAGCGCAATCAAGTTTACCTGTACAACCGAGTAATTTGCTTGTGTTTTTCCTGCTGTGTAATATACCGACAGCAATTTTTCTTATAGTTTATTTTGTTGTCAGAGGCAAAAAGAAACTGGAGTAAATACATAATGTGATAAACGGCGCGGAGTTTTCCGCGCCGTTTCAGCATAATTATGTTTATAATTAATCCTGCTTAATACCGAGAAGTTCATCGACGGATTTATGAAGCACTGAAGAAAGTGCTACTAATTCAATATCAATAACAAAACGCTTGCCAGCTTCAATACGCTGAATAGCGTTTTTATCTATATCAATACCTATAAGCTGTAATCTATCCGCCAGTTCTCGTTGTGAGATTTTCATTTCTTTTCTGAATCTTGCTACATTTAAACCACTAATATTTGTTCGACCGTCATTACATTTATTAATAAACATACAAATCACCTCAATATTTTGACATTTTGTGCTTGTCATATTGAAAATTGTATGTTATAATCGCCCCAAGTTTGACATTCACAGAATGTCAAACAGGAAATACTCATCTTTTAAATTTTAATTACATTAAGGAGAAGAAATGGAAAATAAATATTTTACAACAAGCGGAAATATGTATATATCTTGGCTTCCGCTGATAATCATTGTAGCTATCATCGCGGTCTTTATGATTTTGCAGGTTTATCTCTCAAAAAGAACTTCAAAAATGCCGGGAGCAATACTTCCTGTTGCGTTTTTCGTATTTTCGGTGATTGCATCGATATCATCAGCGCAATCAAGTTTACCTATTCAGCCAAGTAATTTGCTTGTGTTTCTCCTGTTATGCAATATACCGACTGCAATTCTTCTTATAGTTTATTTTGTTGTCAGAGGCAAAAACGGTAAGGAGGTTAAACATTAATAGTCTCTGATTCAAAAAATAAAGAATTTAAAAACACAAGGAGGAAAAATCGTGAAAAAATTTATAATTACATTTTTAGCAGTATGCATGTTATTCGGCTGTTCTGTTAATTCTATTGCGGCACCTTATAAATCGCATGCGTCAGATGTTACTAATCAAGAAATCAACAAATGGAAAAAAACCTTAGATGAGTATGACATCGAACTTGAAAGTGTAGGATATTTATGCAAAGATGTCAATGTTATTGCTTCATATGATTCTTGGGAAGAATTTGAAAAGGATCTCGAAAATACTTTTTCAAAAACGTCACAATCATCAGCAATAAATATGAGTAGTCTAAAAAACATAGCTTCAACAGGAGAAAAAGCAACTATCTATTCTGGTTCTGGAAACCAACGGCTTATTGATTTATTAACTTGTGATTTGTACGGAACGATTAGTTATAAATATAAATATGTCAATGGAAAGAAAAATTACACTTCTATTAATTCAATATCACCTTATTGGAAAGGCGTTAACATCGGATATTCATTTGACTTGACATACTTTTACGGTACACCAATAACAACAGGGTATTACTTCTCCGGAGGCACGTTCTATTATACGCCAACATCATCCTCAACAGTTTATTTCTATCAATGGGGTGGAAATTTAAAATGGGGAATTGAAATAAGCGGCGTGCTGATTGGTCTTTCTGACTATGCATCAGGTTATTCATTCGGAACTTCTCTTTAATAATTGCATTTGAAAAAACGGGTACTGATTCCAGTACCCGTTTTTTCAAACACTATTTTGGTGCAATCGTTGTTTTTGTTTTATTGGAAGATAGTCGGTCTTACGTCGGTTTTACGGAACGGGTTGTCATTCGGTGACGGCTGAGACATGCTGAAATACATTCTTGCTGCCTTTGTCGTACCGAAATCTCTGTTTGAGCCTGTATCCTGTACTTTGTTGAATGCCTCTCGGAACATGGCGTTGTGCGCTTCCTCTCTGTTTAAGAGGAAATCTATCGTTTCTCTTACTTTTTTGTCGTCTATCTGACGGTACAGATATTCATATACGACCTTCGCACGCTGCTCCGACGCTATATTGGAAAGCAGATCGGCGCACAAATCACCCGTTACGGTAACATAATCTCCTGTCCATGAATACCCCGATGCGTTGATAAGTCCCGGGTTTAATCCGAACAACACATGCGTCTGGATTTCACCGGCAGGGACGGACGCCGCGTCAACATCATGTCCGTTCAGAATATTGATCGTCTGCGCGACCATTTCCATGTGTCCGAGCTCCTCCGCTGCAATGTCAAGAAACAGATCCTTGATCTCCTGATCCTTGATGCGGAAGCTTTGGGACATATACTGCATTGCCGCTTTGAGCTCACCGTTTCCTCCGCCGAGCTGCTCCTGCAAAAGCGCGGCATACTGCGGATTTGCCCGCTCGGCGCCTACCGGATGAAAAAGCATTTTTTCGTGTCTGAACATATTGATCACCTCATTGAAAAGATATCCACAGTTTTCCACTGAACGGCTGTGATTATTCAGTCTTACCAAAAAAACTCTCTTGGGCGCACGGCAGTATATTTACATAACATTTGTTTTGGCAGGAAATGCGTGAATCTTCGGGAAAGGCCGGTGGGCTTTGCCGAAGATTTGAAAAACAGAGCCCATTTACAATGGACTCTGTTTCATGGTCCGAGTGACTGGACTTGAACCAGCGGCATCATGCTCCCAAAGCATGCGCGCTACCAACTGCGCTACACCCGGATGATATTTGCATAGTGTAGTTTACAATACAATACCGGAAAGGTCAAGACAAAACTTTCACTTTTAACCT
>JAZRYQ010000058.1:0-5009 GCA_045600805.1 Candidatus Alloscillospira sp.
ATAATCCCCGCCGATTAAATTGTCAATGACTTGTGCCCAAATCGGGCACTTTTTTATTTTCCGAGCAAAGCCCGAACGTTTCCAAACGAAAAGAAATGACCGCCGGCACCCTGACAAGTTCGGCGATCATTTCGTCAGCTATATAAGGGTTGACCGGAACCGGCAACGCCTTTTCTATACTCAGAATAATCCCCGCCGATTAAATTGTCAATGATTTGTGCCCAAATCGGGCACTTTTTATTTTCTCTGAGCTGGCAGCTTAATAACCGTTCTGCTCGACTCCGTATACTGCTTGGTCGTGTGTGAAGCCTTCCCTTTCAAGAATCTGAATTAGCCTATCTCTTGAATATGCGCTCATCGAAAGATATTCTTTCACCATAGCTACTGCTTGTTCGTTCCAGTCAGCTCCGCAATTATCCGCACCGTAGACCGCTTCGTCTTTGGTGAAGTTGTCGTGTTCAAGGCGGCGAATTATACCATCTCTTGATTGTGCGCTATAGTACAAATAGTCTTTTGCCTGTGCTACTGCCTGTTCATTCCAGTCGGCACCGCAATTATCCGCACCATAGACCGCTTCGTCTTCTGTAAAGCCATCATGTTCAAGTCGGTGGATCAGTTCGCCTCTTGAATTTGCGCTGTAGTACAGATAGTCTTTCGCCTGTGCTACAGCTTCTTTGTTCCAGTCGGCACCGCAATTATCCGCAGCGTAGGTCGCTTCCTCCGTTGTGTAACCGTCATTTTCAAGAAAATGAATAAGGCCGGAATACGATGGTTCTGAGTAGCTTAAATAGAATTCCGCGGAACTGAGTGCATTTTTCTCCCCGGTTGTCGGTTTCTTCTTTTTTTCGTTTTCCTGTGGTAGTGCGGTCTGCACCGACCGTTCTGATGTCGAGTCTTGAAGCTCGTTCTGTGCTGTGTTATCGTTTTCAGGTAAGGCTAATAAAGCAACGATAATAACGGCGGCAATACAGATCCAGCCTATCAGAAAGTTCGGATACAATCTGAGCGGCTTCTTGCAATACAAAAGCCAAAGGCCACCAACACCAACAGCATCAAAAATTATTCCTATATAGATTTCATTCACTGCATATAGGGCTATACTGAACATGATGATAAATCCACATGCTACCGTCCCTAAAATTTTCAGCACTTTTTTCAGCATAAACAATCAATTTCTTTCTTGTGTCCGAATCGGGCACTTTTTCATTTTGTCGGGAAAAAGCTAAGCAGCTTAATAACCGTTCTGCTCCGCACCGTAAACAGCTTCTTCGTGGGTGAAGCCTTCAAACTCAAGCTGATTGATCAGCTCGTCTTTGGAAAATGCGCTCATGTCAAGATAATCCTTTGCTTGTTTCGCTGCCTGTTCATTCCAATCTGCGCCGCAATTATCCACGCCATAGGCAGCTTCTTCCTCGGTGAAGCCCTCAAATTCAAGTTGGTGCGCAAGACCTTTTTTGGAAAAGGCGCTCATGTAAAGGTAGTCTTTCGCTTTAGCAAGAGCCTGTTCATTCCAATCTGCGCCGCAATTGTCTGCTGCATAGGTCGCGTCCTCGGTCGAATACTTCTCAAACTCAAGCTGGTGAATAAGACCGGCATAAGAAAACGGAGTATAGCTCAGATAGGATTTTGCTGCGCGAAGTGCGTTTTTCTGCCCGGTAGTCGCTTTATCGGAGGTTTCTTCTTTCTGCGGGGTATCGGTCTGCACTGTCTTTCCCGATGTGTCGCCTTGCGCCTGGTTTGGTTCGGAGCTTTCGTCGGTAGGTACTGCAATAAAAAGCACGATTACACCCACGACGATCCAAAACCACACACGCTTGTAAATGGGCTTCTTCTCTTTCTTTTTCTGCTCTGTCTCGTTCATTTTGTCCTCCTTATAATTTTGTGTCCGAATTGGGCACATTTTTTTATACTTCCCGGAATTTCTCCAATCTGCTTGTAAAGGCTATTGCTTTCCCGAGGATCCTGACCTTGTTCATTTCCTCGCCCCAATAGACGATGGGTCTGTACTGCGGGTTTTCCGGCTCCAGCGACACATGGTCTTCGTACAGGCGGACGCGCTTCAGGGTCGCCTCATCGCCGATCAGGACGGCGGCTATCTCACCGTCATTCACAAGGGGCTGTTCCCGGATGTAGACGACATCCCCGTCGAAAATGCGGGCGTTGATCATGCTGTCGCCGCGGCATTTGAGGGCGAAGTCCGCCTTGATATCCTCCGGGATATCGACCTCACCGGCATAGTTCTCGACGGCAAGGATCGGCTCGCCACAGGCGATCGCACCGAGCAGCGGGATCTTTCGCATCGTTGGTATCGGAATGATGTTTGCCGGAAGCTTTTCACTTTCGCCCCATCCCATCAAATAAGTCGGCGTTGTACGAAGAATATCCGCGAGAGGTTCAAGGATATCTCCGGGAACCTTTTCAATATCACCATTTTCATATCGGTAAATTGTGGCAGGTGACAAGCCGAGCTTTTGCGCTACTGTTTCAGCTGATATTCCGAGTTCTTTCCGCCTATTGCGTATTCTTTCCCCAGTGGTCATTATATCACCTCCGAAATGAAATATATCATATCTGTTGCATAAATGCAATAGACAAGATGCAAAAATGCGAAAAAGTTTAGTGAAAGCGCAAATAATGTCTTGACTTGCGTTTATGCGAGTGCTATATTGGAATTAGAGGTCGCGTAAATGCGAGAAAGGAGGAGCATCATGCAGGTAGACGTTCAGTTACTCGAAAGCGAAATCGCAAATGCAGGGTTGAACATTGAAAGCTTTTCGAAATCCGTCGGTATGGATCGTGCGACTTACTACCGAAAGAGAAAGACCAGCTTTGAAAACTTCACTGTTGGTCAGATGCACAAGACCGTTGAGATATTGAAACTGTCCGATGATAAGGCTTGTAAAATTTTTTTATTCAATAACTCGCAATAATGCAAGAGACTGGAGGTCAAAACATGGCAATACCGAGAATGAGGACCGCCGCTAAGGTGGTCGAGGAGATCAGGGCTCTTGACCCGGGGTCGGAGCTCAGTCTGAACTATGTCCGCCGCATCATCCGGCTCGGCGCGGTGCCGGTCGTGGAGTGCGGGCGGAAGAAGCTCGTCAACGTCGACGATGTCATCGCCCTGCTGGAGAACGGCTGCGATCTCGACGAGCTGGAGGCACAGCAGAAGTACGGGCAGATCCGGAGGGTCGCCATATGAGTGAGAAGAAGATCACCCAAGAGGCCGTAGCGGAGTATATGGCGATATCCTCCGCATACTGGCAGGAGTCCGACACGGCGAAGCTCCAAGCCCTTGTGAAGCGCAAGCACGAAGCCGCCAACCGTCTGATCGGCAGCCAGTACATCACCGGCTTCATCGACGCGACGGTCCTGCTCTGCCGCGACGTGCCGCTCCAGACCGTGTGTCTGATGCTGAGAGTGCTGGAGGTGAAATTCAAGTAATGGATGATGCTGAAATCGTCGTAAAGATGTATGCGAAGGTCTGCGAGGATCTCTGCCGGAGGACGGCAGAACTCGCCGCTGCCATTGAAGACATCAGGGCGCTTGCCGCCGACAGCGAGGACATCTGTGAATACTGCAAGCACCATGCGCTTGCACATCTCGCAAGCCATTGTCTTAGTGACGGTCGATGCAAGCACTATGTCGAGGACATCGTCGAAGCAGATGGCAAACGCCATGATTGGCAGGTGACGTGCCAAGATCTTGACTTCGGCGCTTGTCCGCTGCTTAAAAACACACCGTGCGCCGGCTGCGCAAAAGGCGACCTGAAAAGCTTTGAATGGCGCGGTTTGCAGCAGAAGGAGGCCGACGCGGAGTGATGCGGAACATGAAAAATGCCCCCGCGGTGTTGGAGCACCGACTGGGGGCGATGTGGTGGGTAACCACGAGAGTGCCCTTATTATACACCCGCAGAGTGCGAATTGCAAGGGGGTGAAACAAGAATATGAGTGAACAAATCAAGCCCTCGTACTGGGCGGTGCTGCCCGCTTCGGTGCGTTATGACCCCGCGATCCCGTCCACGGCGAAGCTTTTGTATGCCGAAATTTCCGCTCTGGCAGACAAGAGCGGCTATTGCTTTGCGGGCAATGAATACCTTGCCGAGCTGTTCGGGATCAGTGACAGAACCGTTCGGAGGCTTATCAAGAGTCTCGCTGACGGCGGTTATATCATCGCAAATGTCGAGCGTGACGAGACCTCAAACGAGGTGATCACGCGCAGCATTTACGTCGGAATTAACCCTGTCGGTGCGTGTACCCCTCCGGACAAAAATGTCCGCACCCCTCCGGACAAAAATGTCCATACCTCCGGACAAAAATGTCAAAAGCACATATTAGATAATAATAATATAATACATGGTCAGACGGTGTCTGACCCCGTGTGGAGGCCGGAACGGTTTAACAAGCTGTGGCAATTTTACCCCCGGCAGTATCGAGGGCACCGGAAGCGTGCCGTTGCCGCTTGGGACAAGCTCAAGCTGCCCGACGCGACCATTGACGAGATCGCCCGCGCCCTGCAGAAGCAGATGCAGTCAGACCTCTGGAAGCGCGGCGTCGGTATCCCGCATCTGAGCACCTACCTCAACGGCGAATACTGGACGGAGGCCGACGACCTCGCCCCCGCCGAGGAAGCGCAGGACGAGGGCTGGGCAGATGATCCGGAGGTGCTGTGATGGCAAATGACAACCTCCTGCGGATGGAGGCTACTCTGATCGGCGCCCTCCTGCAGGACAGCAGCAAGCTCGGCGAGATCGCCGCGATGCTGCACCCGGACGAGCTCAGCACCAACATGACCCGCACGCTCTACGACGGCCTGTGCCGGCTGCACTTTGCCGGCTCTCCCGTTGACCGCGTCACGCTCTCCCATCTGCTCGGCGACGAGTGGACGGAGGCCGTCGCGGAAATGGCCAAGTACACCACAAGCGATCCCGTGTACTATGCCGAGATGATCCGCGAGGAAAACCGCCTCGAGCGCATGAAGTCCGAGGCGCTCGCCATCACCCTCGCCAT
>JAZRYQ010000059.1:0-3648 GCA_045600805.1 Candidatus Alloscillospira sp.
AAATCTCCTGAATCTACCGATCTGTTTGAGCGCGTTCTTGAAGAATACGACGAAGGCGCCGTAAAAGCGAAAATTGCGGAATCCGTCGATAATTACAACAAGCTTCTTGCGGGAAAACCATATGAGATAACGGAAACGCAGCTTATTCTCCGAAAAGGCGCCGGTCAGCAGCTTGCCAATGCGGATGATATTTACCCGATCGTTAAAGAGGCACTTTTTGAAGCTTACAGGAAAAGCGAAAATATCAAGGGCGAGTATCCTTTGAACTATAATGAAACCCTCGATCTCGATTCGATTTACGAGGATGTTTTCTGCGATCCTGTTTCTGCGGTTTATGACAAGGAAACAGGCGATGTCACGCCGAGCTCAAACGGCATAAGCTTCGACCTTGACAATGCAAAAAATCTTTACAGCTCAGCCGCGATGGGTGACATAATCAAGATAGACCTTATTGTAACGGAGCCTGCTCTGACAGCCGAAAACGCAGGAGAGCTTCTCTTCCGCGATCTTCTCCATTCCGATGAAACATCGCTCGTCGGAAACACGGCAAACCGTCTTAATAACGTCCGTCTTGCGGCAGCGGCGATCAACGGCGTTGTGATCAACCCTGGCGAGACCTTCTCATTTAACCGCACGCTCGGTGAGCGCACGGCGGCAAAGGGCTATAAGACTGCAACGGCATATATCGGCGGCAAAGCCGTACCCGATATCGGCGGCGGTATTTGTCAGGTATCGTCCTCACTTTACTGCGGCGCCGTTCACTCTGACCTCGAAATCGTTGAGCGCCATTGCCATATGTTCCTTGTCAGCTATCTTCCCATCGGCATTGACGCGACTGTTGCATGGAATGCCTGTGACTTTCAGTTCAAAAACACGACCGATTACCCCATAAAGCTTGTCGCATACGTCAACGGTTCGTCCTCGCTTGTAACGCAGTATTACGGCACAAAGCTTGATGACAGTTATATCACGATCACAAACACCGTGATCCGCGTAAAGAATTTTGAAACAGTCGAAAAAGAAGACCCGTCTGTCCCCGAAGGTACCACGATCGTGGAAAACGGAGGACGCACCGGCTATGTTGTTGACCTCTACAAGAATTATTACAGCGGTGACGGTACGCTTATCAAGTCCGAATACCTTGACCAAAGCGATTATGACACGGAGGACAGAGTGATCCTCATCCCCGTAAAATCCGAAAATCCGGAACAGCCGGAAAATCCCGAGCAGCCCGAACAGCCGGAACAACCGGAAAATCCTGAACAACCCGAACAGCCCGAGCAACCCGAGCAGCCGGAAAATCCCGAACAACCGGAGCAGCCCGAGCAGTCGGAAAATCCCGAGCAGCCCGAGGAAGGAAACGAATAATGTAACGCCCGCTTTTATAAGCGGGCAAATTTCCTATATGCAAAATTTTTTAAGGAGCGTATTGCCATGAAAATCGAAACCAAATGCATCCAGTCAGGATATACTCCGAAAAACGGAGAACCGCGCCAGCTTCCCATAATCCAGAGCACTACATTCAAGTATGACTCCGGCGATGATATGGCAAAGCTCTTTGACCTTGAGGCCGACGGTTATTTTTATTCACGGATCAATAACCCCACGAATGACGCGGTAGCCGCAAAAATCGCCGCTTTAGAGGGCGGTACAATGGCGATTCTTACGTCATCGGGTATGGCGGCCGTATTTTTTGCACTGTTCAATATCTGCTCATGCGGTGACCATATCGTTTCTTCCTCGACGATCTACGGCGGAAGCTACAATCTTATGGCAACGACCATGAAGCGCATGGGAATCGACGTGACGTTTTTAAGCCCCGATTGCACGGCGGAAGAGCTCGCCGCCGCGTTCCGCCCGAACACAAAGCTTGTATACGGCGAGACGATCGCAAATCCGGCGCTCACTGTTCTTGACATTGAAAAATTCGCAAACGCGGCACACGCGCACGGCGTTCCGCTTATCGTTGACAACACATTTGCAACGCCCATCAACTGCCGTCCGTTTGAATGGGGTGCGGACATCGTTGTACATTCGACGTCAAAATACATGGACGGTCACGCTTCCGTGCTCGGCGGTGCTGTTGTTGACAGCGGAAAATTTGACTGGAACGCACATGCCGACAAGTTCCCCGGTCTGACAACGCCGGACGAGAGCTATCACGGTATCATATACACGGAAAAATTCGGTCTTGAAGGCGCTTACATAAATAAGCTTTCGGCACAGCTCATGCGTGATTTCGGCGCAACGCCGTCACCGCACAACACGTTCCTGCTCAATCTCGGGCTGGAAAGCCTTCATGTCCGCGTTCAGCGCCACTGCGAAAACGCGCAGAAAATCGCGGAGCACCTAAAGCAGTGCGAAAAAATCACATGGGTGCAGTACTGCGGTCTGCCCGGTGACAAATATTATGAGCTCGGCAGGAAATACATGCCGAACGGCTCATGCGGCGTTATTTCCTTCGGTGTTGCCGGCGGACGCGAAGCGGCACAGAAATTCATGCAGAATCTCAAGGTCGCAAGCATTGAAACACATGTTGCCGACGCAAAAACGTGTTGTCTGCATCCGGCAAGCACAACGCACCGTCAAATGAACGACGAAGAGCTTATCGCTGCCGGCGTTTCTGCCGACCTTGTCCGCTATTCCTGCGGCATTGAAAATGTCGATGACCTTATCGCCGATATTGACCGCGCGCTTTCACTTATCTGATCCGGAGGTTTTTCTCATGCCGATCAAAATACCAAATGAGCTTCCCGCTGCGCAGATACTCCAGCAGGAAAACATATTTTTCATGACCGAGACCCGCGCCGTCACGCAGGATATCCGCCCTTTAAAAATCGTGATCCTCAACCTTATGCCCACAAAAATCGTGACGGAAACACAGCTCACGCGTCTTTTGGGAAATACGCCGCTTCAGGTGGAGCTTGAGCTTATCCACACAACTACGCATGATTCGAAAAACACGTCAAAAGAGCATCTGCTTTCCTTTTACAAAAGCTTTGACGATATCAAAGATCAGAAATTTGACGGTATGATCATCACCGGCGCGCCTGTTGAGCAGATGGAATTTGAAGATGTCGAATACTGGGATGAGCTTTGCCGCATTATGGAATGGAGCAAAACGAATGTTTACAGTACATTTCATATCTGCTGGGGCGCACAGGCGGGTCTGTATTATCACTACGGCATAAAAAAGCATCCGCTTGACAAAAAACTTTTCGGCGTTTTTGAGCACAAAGTCGAATACAGGAACTCTATCCTCATGCGCGGCTTTGATGACACGTTTATGGTGCCGCATTCCCGTCATACGACTGTTCTGCGGGAGGATATAGACAAAGTGCCGGAGCTGAAAATCGTCGCGTCCTCGGAAAAAGCCGGCGTATACGCGATGCACACGGCGGGCGGCAGACAGATATTCATAACAGGTCACTCTGAATATGATCCCGATACACTCAACAGCGAATACAGACGCGACAAGGCACTCGGGCTTGATATTGACGTTCCGGAAAATTATTTTCCGAACGATGATGACACAAAAGCGCCTATTGTCACATGGCGCAGTCACGCAAACCTTTTGTATTCAAACTGGCTGAACTATTTTGTCTATCAGACAACACCGTATGATATAAAAGAAATACAGTAATATTT
>JAZRYQ010000060.1:0-2085 GCA_045600805.1 Candidatus Alloscillospira sp.
CATTTCCCCATGCGTCCACTCAACTGGCAAAAGCCTGCTCAAGTCCTTTCCAACTTTCCTAATGTGTAACACATCATTGACAAACCTACATAATGTGTTGATAGTCTCAAAAATAAAGTGCGGTCGGCAAACACCGAACGCACTTTACATGGTACATTACGCCTTTAATCTCTCGGATATGTACGGCACGACTTCCTCATGCTCCATGCACAGGACATGGGCGATCTCATCATAAAGGATCCTTTCGCCGTCTTTTAAAAACTTTTCATCTGTGATATGCATTTTTTTGCCGCAATTTTCCTGCTTGACGCGGTGCGCATAAAGCGTTTTTATCATTCTTACAAGCTCATATCTGTCACTGCCGATGATAATCTCTTTATAGCGGACTTTTCGGGCTGCTTCATCCTCGATCCAGATATTGTCAGCCTCCGGCATATAGTCTATCATTTTCTCGATCTCTTTGCGCGACATGATCGTTTTCATTTTTGATTCGAGCTTTTCGTTACCGACAGGAACATAAATCACCGATGAATTTCTGAATACAGAAGTCAATACATAATACTGCGCCCTCTCAGCGCCGAATTTTTTCTCCTCGATTGCGCTTATCCGACATACCCCATCGGTACCGTAAAGCACTATCTCCCCAATTTTGTGCATTATTCCCCTCCGAGTTAGTAAAAATACAGCCCGCTTCAACCGGCATAAAGAAGCGGACTGCACGTTGACATAATTGAATTATAGCATAATGTGGCAAAATATGTCACAGTCATTTTGCACAAAAATTTACATAAATTTATGCGTAAACTGTACATTCTCAAAAGAGGGATATCTGACTTGTATCGGGCAGGTCTCCAAGCGCGCCGAGCGCCTTTAACTGCTCGATATGCGCTTTTGAAACCTTGGGACACGCCATGGAAAATTCCTCGATCGAAATGAAATCGGCATCTTTTCTGTGCGCCACTATATCCCATGCGGCGGATTCCCCGAGGCCCGACACCGCGACAAACGGCGGGCAAAGCGTTTTTTCGTCGATAATAACGAATTTTGTCGCGTCGGATCTATACAGATCAAGATTTGAAAACACAAAACCGCGCTTGTAAAACTCATAGCACGCCTCCAGCGTTGTCAGCAGGTCTTCTTCCTTTGCCGTCGCGTTCGGGTTGCTTTTAATCTCCTTGATCTTGCGCTGCACAAGCTCCGGGCCCTGCGTCATGATAGCGGCGTCAAAGCCGTCTTTCTGGCTGCGGCGGTAAAAATACGCGCTGTAAAACGCGATAGGTCTGTGCACCTTAAACCACGCTATTCTGAATGCCATCATGACATAGGCAACGGCGTGCGCTTTCGGGAAAAGATACTTGATCTTCTTGCAGGAATCAATATACCAGTCGGGAACACCGGCATCCGTCATCTCCTGCTCGGCACCTTCCGGAAGTCCTCTTCCCTTTCTGACTGCCTCCATGATTTTAAAGGAGCGTTTTTCCGGCATCCCCATGGAAATAAGATACAGCATGATATCGTCACGGCATCCGATCGTCTGACTGATCGTCGCCGTGCCGGACAGGATCAGATCCTTTGCATTGCCGAGCCACACATCCGTTCCGTGTGAAAAGCCGGAAAGCCGGACAAGCGTATCAAATTTATCCGGTGTTGTATCGCACAGCATCTGGCGGGTAAAGCCCGTGCCGAATTCGGGTATGCCTATCGTGCCGGTGCCGCCGATGATCGGATCGCCGAAATCAAGTCCGAGCGGCTCGGGGGAGCTGAAAATCCTCATTGTTTCCGGATCGTCAAGCGGTATTTCCTTGGCGTTCAATCCCGTCGCATCCTCGAGCATTCGTATCATCGTCGGGTCATCGTGACCGAGCTCGTCAAGCTTCAGGAGGTTCGCCTCCATGCAGTGATACTCAAAATGCGTCGTGATGATCCCGCCGTCGGCATCGTCAGCAGGATGCTGTGCCGGGCAGAAATCGGCGATCTCCATATCCTGTGGAATGACGACAAGGCCTCCCGGGTGCTGTCCCGTCGTTCTTTTTACGCCGACACAGCCTTTTGCAAGACGCGCCTCTTCTGCTTTCGAAATGCTTT
>JAZRYQ010000061.1:0-3390 GCA_045600805.1 Candidatus Alloscillospira sp.
GTCATTTTTTAATTATTTCATTTCAATTTCTTCTATTACGTCGGTCCAATTATAATAAACAGTCATATTTTCAGGGAAATTTTCCTGTTTTACACACTCGGCAACCCCGATGCTTTTCGTTTTGGAAAAAAGCGGTAACAGGCTGTATCGACTCATTATTTCTTCGATTGTCTGCTTCAGGTATGCTCTTCCTATGTTTTCAAGCTTCGCTCGGTCGGCTTTTGCAAATCCGTCGTAACTGTTTGTTTCCAAAAAATACGCAAGGATCTCATTTTCGTTTTCAAAATCCGCGATCCACATATCCACCGCTTTATCTTCTGTTATATGGTCAAGCATTTCTTTGTTCGACACATGCGTAATCATCAGCTCGATCCCGAGCTTTTCAAGTGCCTGTGAAACACTTTCGGCGCATAGCACGGCGCTGCTATCCTCACAGCAGATAAGCTCAAAGCTTGCTTTCTTTCCGTCCGGTCCATCTGTAAACGCTTCGGTTTCTTCGTTCCAAACGTACCCTGCTTTGATAAGCAGCCCTTTTACATTCTTTTCCGCTTCTTCAGCAGTCATCATATCTTCCGTGTCCAGGTAGAATCGGCTTGTCAGCGGCAGCGGACACGTTATCACCTTTTCGTCTTCTCCGACGCATTCAGTCTTGTACGCCTTAAAAAGCTCGCCTATCGCCGCGCGCAGAGCAAGTGACTGTTCGGAATACGCATCACCGTTTATATTTACTCTCTCCGGCTCTATCCCTATGCACTGTATCTTATCCGTCACGATTTGCATTTTGGTATAGCCTTCCGCATTTCCGGGTTTGATATCTGTCCCGTCCGGTTCAAACACGATCCTTGATATTTTCGGACAGCCTTTATAATATAATGTGTTTCTCGTCAAAGCTACGCTATTATTGTATGTATCCGCAAGCATATACGCTCCGGCGCCGACGATATCGCCGCAGTTCTTGATTTCCGTTAGGTTTCCCTTTTCAAACCCGAATTTATTATTAACAAAATCATATTTTTCTCTTGTTCCGAATACATGGAGCGGACACACATAAAACATCATGTCACAGATATCAAATTCGTTGCTTTCCATAGTAACGCTGAGCGTGTACATACCCGTTTTCTGTATGCCGGATATGCTGTCCGCCGTTTTTGCATCCGGTACCGCCGTCAAAAGCTCCGGATGCTGTTCTTCAAGCAGTGTACTGAGTATGGAAACGAAATCATCCTCGCCCATTTTCTCGCTGTTTATTCCCTCATCGGAAATGTCAAATTCATATCTGCTTGCTATCAGATGCCAAAAATCAACAACGTCCGGTCCCTCCGTGTCAAGCTCGTAACCCTTTCCGCTTTCATCGTACCACAATCCGTCATCGGACGCTCCCGGGGCATATCCCCACATGAATTCCGCAAACGCGGTTTTAAGCTGCTTGTTTTCGTAAAGCTCATCGCTGTTTTTTCCCACGGCGATCCGGCTGTAATTTTCCGCAAACGAATCCATACAGCTGTCAATGATATACTGCGTAAACGCAGAGCCTGCTTCATCGAAAATTACCGAAAATACGTTGAATTCTTCTTCCGTATAGCTTTTATTCGGCGTATATTCTGTGCCGTTTTCATGCATATCGGACAATATCAGCTTCCATTTGAGTTCTTCGGAGCCCCGGTATTCGCTAAGTCCCTCGATCGGCATTCTGGAAAAGTTGTTTTCGCCCGTATAGGCCGGATCGCACAATACATACATTGTAAATATAATATCATCGGCAGTCATGTTTACACCGTCGCTGAAATAAACATCGTCATCTAACGTGATATCTATTCTTCGGCCGTCCAAGACGGCGCTTGCAATACCGCCGTATTCAAATTCTTTGCCGAGAAAAACGCTCTTCCTTTTTCCCGTCACGGCTTTTTTACTGCGCTCGGAGTCAAAAAGCTTCACATTTATCAAATCCGAAATCAGCGTTTCATCGTCTGTGGACGCATAAAACGGATTCAGTGTCGTCACGTTTCCGGAGTATGCAGCGGAAAGTGTATCGCCGCCGGAATAATCGGGAAGCGCAATAGCGGCGGGATCTTTTGTTTTTGTGCTAATTTCGGAAAGGTATGACGTATCCACCGGCTCAACACTTACCGCCTCCGGAATGATTTCCACGTCCGTTTTTTCCTGCTTATCCTCGCATCCCGACAGAATTGCCGCCAAAAATAGGACAAAACATAACAGCGTGATGCAAGCAAACCTTGCGTTTTTCATATAGCCTCCAAATATAAACAGCATTCTTTTCGTTTGTACTCTTTCAGCTTGATTCAGTATTATAACAGATTTGTTAAAAATAGTCAAATCTGCCCGAATTACGTCGATTAAGCTTGATTTTCTCTGTTTACTAATCATATAATAAACAAAGTGCATATTCTGTCAAATCAGGCAGGAAACGTAAAGGGCAGGTGCTGAATATTATGGAAAACATTATTACAGATCCTATTCTCGGAGCAAAAGCGCTGCTTGAATATATGGATTCATGTGACAAAATACTCATCGGTGCAGGCGCGGGACTTTCCGCCGCTGCGGGCTTGAGCTACATGGACCGCGATGTATTCAGAAAATACTTTCCGGATATGGTGCGTCTAGGCTACCATTATGAATATGAGCTTGTCGGTATGCGGGATGATGAATGGACTCCCGGGCGGAAATGGGCATACTGGGCAACGCATATCAATTATGTGCGAAACATCTTCCCTCCCGCCGAGCTTTACAAAAAGCTTTTGAAAGCACTTGACGGGCGCGACTTTTTTGTCGTAACGTCAAATTGTGACCGTCAGTTCATGCGCTGCGGTTTTCCGATGGAAAGGCTGTTTGAGTATCAGGGGAATTACGACAACATGGGCTGCTCTGTCGGCTGTACGGAAAAGACATGGAATAACGCCGAGTATCTTCAGAGAGTGCTGCAAAACATAGAGCACGATAATTTTGAATGCCGCGATGAGGCTCTTCCGCGCTGTCCGTACTGCGGGGAGCTTGCGGATATATGCTTCCGCGGAAGCGATTATGCGCAGGAATCCGAAAAATACATAGGCTTCATAAACTCCTGCGCAAACAAAAGCGTCTGTCTTATCGAGCTCGGCGTCGGTTACAATACACCCGGTGTTATCCGCTGGCCGTTTGAACGCATAACATATCATATCCCAGAAGCAAGGCATTTCAGAGTCAACACAGGCTCCCGCGAATATCCGGACAGGACGGCACCCCCCGAATACCCGAAAGAGCTGGAAGGCAAAGCCGTTTCGCTTTATATGGACGCCGCGGCGCTTATAGATAACATGTATGATATTACGATAAAAAACGGGCGCATCAATGCGCCCAACAGACTTTAGGCAAAGTCTCACAGAGTTACTTCGC
>JAZRYQ010000062.1:0-9788 GCA_045600805.1 Candidatus Alloscillospira sp.
GTGACCTTTTGCCCGTCGTGCCAACAATACCCGTCGCGTACTTTAAGTGTCCATGTTTTGCTGTCGGTCGTTTCAAAATCACATAAAAGCGGCTTATAGTCTCCGTTTTCATCTGCCCACACCGGCGCAAGCTGACAAAGCGTGCCGGACAGTACGTCAAAATTGTATTCGCTTCGGTTCGCCGTCGTTATCTCGGTTGTCGTTCCGATGATAAGCGTATCGGAGGAAGCGGGCTTTTTTGTCTCTCCGCAGGCGCAAAGCGACAAAATGAGGCAAAAAGTGAGAATGAATGCTGAAATTCTGCTTAGTTTTTTCATTTAAGTTCCTCTCCTCTGGTGGAAGTGTTTTATCTGACCTTTGAAAGCCTGCCGTCTTTCAAATCGTAAACGCTGTCTGATATTTCATTTACCAGGTCAAGGTCATGCGAAATAAACATGACCGATACGCCGTCAAACCGCACAAGCTCGCGCAGGATCTGCACGATCTGTGCCTGCGACGAAACGTCAAGCATACTTGTCACCTCGTCCGCGATCAAAAGGGCCGGCGAAACCGTGAGGGCTCTTGCTATCAGGACTCTCTGTGCCTGACCGCCGGACAATTCATTCGGCCGTCTTGCAAAAAGCGACTGGTCAAGCTGCATTTTATAGAAAAGCGCACGCGCCGCGATTTCCGCATCCCGCTTCGTTTTCACGCTTTTGTGATACAAAAGCGGCTCGATCACGGCATCTCCCACTGTCTGACGCGGATCAAGCGATGAATACGGCTGCTGTGGAATAAGCTGGATCTGTGTTCGGAATTTATCATTGAATCTGTTTTTTTCAAAAAGATTTTCACCGTTGATTTCAATTTTTCCCGCATCCATCATCACGGTACCGCAGAGGATGCGCGCAAGCGTTGATTTTCCCTCCCCGCTTTTGCCGGTGATGCTTGTGATCTCTTTTCTGTTCAGGACAAAGGAGGCATTTTTCAGGACAGCTTTTTCGCCGTATTTTTTACAGAGGCCGTCAGCCTTTAAAAGCACCTGCGCCATCACAGCAGCTCCTTTCTTGCGTGGTCAAGCGCATGGGGCAGATCGCAGATGAGCATATGCGTGTACTCGTTTTCCGGCTCATGCAGGATCTGAAAGCTTGTTCCCTGCTCGACAACTTTTCCGTCTTTCATGACAAGTATCTCATCACACGAGCTTGCGACGGAGATATCATGCGTTATCAGAAGTACGGCGGAGGAGGAAAACATACCATCGAGATTTTTTAAAAACAGTGCCGTATTCTCTTTGTCTATACCGCGCGTCGGCTCGTCGGCAATAACAAGTCCCGGTTCTCCGCAGGAGCCCAACGCCATGACAACGCGCTGTGCCATGCCTCCGGATAACTGGAACGGGTAGCTTTTTATGATACGTTCGATATCCTCAAGTCCCGTTTGTCCAAGAAGCTCCCGCATTTTTCCCGCACGCTCCGGTTTCGGCACACCCGCATGAGAAAACGCCTCGTCCATCTGCTTTTCTATTCTGACGGAGGGATTCAGAAAATCCGCGCCGGACTGCGGGATATAGATAAGCTTGCGCCCCAAAAGCTCCCGTCTGCGTTTTGCGGAAATATCCGTGAGCTCTTCACCCTCCCACAGTATGCTTCCGTTCGCTTCGCAGTTTTCGGGAAGAAGGCCAAGGATCGCCATGGCTGTCATGGTCTTTCCGCAGCCGGAGCGCCCCACGATCGCAAGCTTTTTTCCGCGCTCGACCGAAAATGAAACGTCTGAGACTATATGATTGTGCTCTCCGCCGTGCAGATACGCAACTATATTCAGTTTTGACACGCAAAGAGACATGCGCTCCCTCCTTTTCGGTATATCATGATTTTAAAATAAAAGCAGCGTCTCAACAAGCCCCCAGGGGGGATAGATAAGACGCTGTTTTCGTGATTTTTATAAAAAAGATTAAAAATTCACAATTCGGGAATGCTTATCAAGAGGTGATACCGTGATAAAACTGTTTTCAAAAATTCTGAACGGGATATTCAGATGTATTCATTGAACTTTTCTGCGTTCCTCCATCTGTTTCTCCTGAAGCTTCATTTTATTGTAAAGCTCCGTGCCAAGGCATTTCTCGGCGTACTTGCACCATTTTGCGCAGGTCAGCGAATCGTTATACGCGACAAATCCGCAGTTATCACACGCGACCTCTGTATCAATCGAGAAAATTTCGATGATATTCCCGCAATTCGGACATATGCGCTCTTCAATCGTCGGCGTTTTGAGCTTATCAGCGCCCGGACATCCTTCAAAAATCATAAAAATCTCCCCATCTTCATAGAATTTTACCCTCTGCAGATATTGTAAAAACCTTTACCGGAATGTCTTTCCCGGAATTTGCGATTGCCTTGTTTATCATGTATTCAAGTCCTCCGCAGCAGGGCACCTCCATACGCGTTACGGTTATGCTTTTAACATCGTGGAGTAAAAAAATCTCGGCAAGCTTACCGGAATAATCAACGCCGTCGAGCTTCGGGCAGGCGATCAGCGTGATTCTGTCCTTGATGAAATCATCATGAAACGCGCCGTAAGCATAGGCTGTGCAGCCAGCGGCAATCAGAATATCCGCCCCGTCAAAAATCGGCATTCTCGTATTTACAAGCTTTATCTGAACAGGCCAGTTTGTCAGTTCCGAACTGACATTTTTTGCTTCTGTTTTTCTATTTTCCTTATGTGTCTTGACCGCCGCTTCGTCATACGGCGCAGCCTCGCGTTCTGTAAAGGTTATCGCTCCGGTGGGGCATGTCGGCAGACAGTCACCGAGCCCGTCGCAGTAATCATCGCGTAAAAGCACAGCTTTCCCGTTTTTAATGCCGATCGCGCCCTCGTGACACGCCTGCGCACACTGACCGCAGCCCGTACATTTTTCGGTGTCTATATTTATTATTCTTCTTTTCATTTTTATTCCTTTCAAGATGCAGATTTTGAGCTGTTAATAGTATGGATTATTCCGTTCGCGCCAATGCTGTGCATATTCCTCAGCATTTCGGCGTATATAGATATCCTCGTCCAAACGCGCCATGATTCCGAGCGTAATATGGTCTTTTGCGGAATACAAAAGCTCCGAGCGCACATATTGGCATTTTTCGCTTCTTGCAAATTTTTCGACAATGTCGTACGGGAGACGAATATTACGCGCTATCCATTTGCGCACCTGCCAGTTTTCCTCTGTCAGAATACATTGTGCTGCTTCTGATTCTTCCATGTTCTTCAATTCTTCGATTCTGCGGGATATAGTATCTTCCCATTTGAATAAACGCTTTATGTGTTCTGCATCAAGACTATGTTTTGCAGCATTCCGCAGTTCGTCTGCGTCCCAGCTTTTCGCGATCGACAGAAGCTTTTCCTGATCTGTCATTGCATACAGGGCAGCTTTTTTACTGTGTACAAATCGTTCATTGTCATAATACTTACACAAAAGCTGCTGATCTGTCATTCTCCCGATTGCCTCATACACCCCGTTGCAGGCAAGCTCATACAGAAGCTGCTGATCCGAAACATATTTGATCTCATCCTTCACCCATGTCGGATGTAGGCGGTTCATCTCCAGCATCAATGCTTTGACCGCTTCGTAATCTCCTGAGGTCAGCACTTTCCGCCGGGCATCCGCATCGTCTATTGTATTTTTGGTATTATATGTCGGGCTGTTCGCAATGCAATAATCTATATACTCAAACTCGTCCATATACGGATAATCGTCCATAGTCAGCCTCCTTACCTTATGGAAAATTACTGCTTTCTTTTCAGCTTTTCTTTCACGCCGTCCGGCCGCTGAATATACGTATTGTCAAGCACGCCTATCGTTGCGCGTCTGAATTCCTCGATATATTCTTTTCTCAGTGCAGCCTGCTCTGCCTTTTCTGTCTCTGTCAGCGGCTCTGTTTTTGATTTTCTTGCAAGCTCGTTTATTCTGTCGATTTTTGATTTTTCCATGTTTATACCTCAAAATATTTTTCTATCACATCTCTCGGCGCTTTGCAGCTTCCCTGAATCATGCTGCCCTTACCGCCGCCGCGTCCGTTCAACGCCTCGTTGATTTTTCTGCCCTCCGTTTTCATATCCGTGTTTTTCCCGGCAATAATATAATTATAACCGTTTTCATCATCGCCGCAAAATGCGGCGCATATATTTTCCGCCAGTTCCGTCCCCGCGTTCACGAGCTCGCGCAGATTTACCATGTCCATTCCGTTTTCAAAAATGCAGATATTATATGCCGGCCTGAGCTCCGCGATTTTGTATTGCAGGATCCTTCTGTTTATTTCGTTTTTCTCGCCTGCAAGCTTTTCCTTTTCCCCTTTGAGTCGTTCGACCGCGCGGGCGGTTTCGTTCTGCTTTGCAGAAAGCATGACGGAAATAGCCGATACATTATCATACTTATCGCGCATATCCTCAAGCGCCGATATGCCGCACACCATGTTGATGCGCACGCCGCCGCGGTGACGCATGGAATCAAGCAGCTTTATCGTGCCGATCTCCCCCGTTCTGTAAACGTGCGGAGCACAGCAGGCGCATAAATCATACCCCGTTACCTCGACGAGCCGTACATTTTCGGTAAGCTCCAGCTTGGAACGGTAATGATAACGGTAAAGCTCGTCCGGCTTCGGAAAATATGTCTTAATCTCGACATTTTCCCATACGGCACGGTTTGCGCGAAGCTCGATATCGCGTAGCTGCCCGTCCGTAAGCTCTCCGTCAAAATCGATCGTCACAAGCCCGCCGTTCATGTGAAAGCCGACGTTTTCATAACCGTACAGCTTATGCGTGATCCCGGATACGATATGCTCGCCTGAGTGATTCTGCATAAAGCGAAAGCGCCTTTCCCAGTCGATTTCACACGGAAAGCGCGTACCGACGGCGATCTCCGTTTTTGTCATATGCAGGACTTCGCCGTTTTTTTCATGCGTGTCAAAAACTCCCGTTTCACCGATGTAGCCCGTATCTCCGGGCTGTCCGCCGCCTTCGGGAAAAAACGCCGTCCTGTCAAGCGTCACGGCATAATGGTCTTTATAAACCTCGCATGAGGTCACAACAGCTTCAAACGAATGAATGTGACTGTCAATATAATACAGCTTCTCTGTCATAATTCCCGCTCCCTGCCGAATAGATATTGTTGTTACAAGTATAAACTTAAATAATTATTAAGTAAAGCTGATTTTTGTTTACGAAAACAAATATTTATGTTATTATTGATGATAATAGTTTGATAAACAGCCATTCTGAAAGGATGATACAATGTCACGCAAAAGATTCATTACTGCATTTACAGCACTGATATTCATCATGCTTTCTTTTACAAACGCATTTGCACGGGAGATTTCATCGGAGCTTGACGGCATTGAAGCTGCGTCGGGTATTGTGATGAACACTGACACCGGAGAGATCCTGTTCGAGCAAAATGCAGACGAGCCGCGCGCTCCGGCAAGCATTACGAAAATCATGACCACGCTGCTTGTTCTTGAAGCCGTAGAGCGCGGCGATATCGCTCTTGCGGACACCGTGACGGTAACTGAGGCCATGATAGCCGATGTTCAGGATGACGCAAGCTGCATGGCGATACCGATAGACATAGGCGAGTGCTTTACAGTCGAAGAGTTGCTTTATGCAAATATGATTTCATCTGACTGCTATGCAAGCTGTGTTCTCGGCTGTTACGTTTCCGGAAGCATTGAAAATTTCTGTGCCGAAATGAATGAACGTGCCTTACAGCTCGGCTGCAAAGACACAAATTTCACGGACCCGTCCGGTTATCCTGACGATGATATGTACACAACGGCGCGTTCCATGCTTTACATCACCTGTGAGGCTATGAAAAACGAATATTTCAGAGAGCTTGTCTCGACGAAAGAATACATTCTTCCCGCGACGAATATCAACCCCGAGCGCACCCTCAAAAATACAAATCAGCTTCTCTTTGACGATGATTTCGGCGCTGTCGGCGTAAAAACAGGCTCGTCAACTCCATCCGGGCTTTGCCTTGTGACGGCAGTCGAGCGTGACGGAACCATGCTGATCTCCGTTATCATGGGCGCCTATTATTTTGAGCTTGAGGATGGGACATCGGTATGGGGGCAGTATTCCGAAACTGCGAAAATGATAAATGACAGCTTCAATGTGCTTTATGAGCGCGGTCTTTTCCAAAATGCCGAGGATTATTTTGAAGGCAAAACGCAGGCAATGACTTCCGCTTCAAACGCTCACGGGGAAAAACTCTCCGAGGCTTTTGACTACAACGCAAAGCTCGTGAAAAAAATCAAGCGCGAAAACAGCTACTCCGCAGTACGAAAAACGATTATAATCCTTGTTTCCGTCGTTACGGTCATATTCATCATTCTGATTCCCATATCTTCAAATACAAGGCGAGGTATAAAACGCCGCTGAACGGGGCATGATTATCCTCGGAGGTAGAGGATATGATAAGCGATACCGAAATGTTATTGAGAGATTGCAGTGCGGGCATAAAAATGGCAGTCAGCGCCATTGACCAGACGATTGACAGCACGATCAGCTCTTCCCTGAAGGAAATACTGGCAAACAGCAGGAACGGTCATCTCGGCCTGTCCCTCAGGGCAAGCGATATGCTGTCCGAAATCACAAGCAGACCGGCTGAGGCGGGGTTTATTGCGAAAAGCATGTCGAAAATGAAAACAGGCATGATGATGGCATTATCGCCCGGTGATGATACGATAGCGGAGCTTATCTGTGACGGCTGCAACATGGGCGTCAAGTCGATCGCCCGCTCACTCAACGAGCACGCAAAAGCGTCACACGATTCCCGCGAGCTTGCGTATGATCTGATCGCGCTGGACAGAAAGCTTGCAAACGATATGGCAGGGTATTTATAAAACGAAAGAGGCTGTGCAAAATGGAAATTTTGCTCAGCCCCTTTTTGTATTATAGGATGTAACCCTTGCTTTCCTATTTCTCTTTCAGATACGCCGTGTAATACCCGATACCGGCAAAGATGCCGCCGCCTATGAGGTTTCCTATTGTGACGGGAATGAGGTTTTTTGTGAAAAACACGCCCCAGTTCAGGACATCGCTTGTCACACCGTAAGCGCTTCTTGCAGTCGTGAAAAGTCCCGCGGTTATGTAGTACATATTCGCTATACTGTGTTCAAAACCGCTGACGACGAAAACCATGATCGGGAAAAATACGGCGGCGATCTTTCCGCCGACGGTCTTTGCACCGAAGGACATCCACACGGCGATGCACACGAGGAAGTTGCAGAGAATACCTTTTATCAATGCCTCTGTAAAGCTCATGGATACTTTCGCTCCGGCAGTAGCTGCGACGCTCTGCGCGAGCGCTCCGCCGAATGCGGCGTATACATTGCCCCACGCACACAGGGCCGAAATTATCAGCGAGCCGACGAAATTGCCGATATAAACGATCACCCAGTTTCGCAGCATCCCGCCGACCGTCGCTTTCTTGTCAAGTACCGAAAGGATGATGAGATTATTGCCGGTGAACAGTTCGCTTCCCGCGACAAGCACCATCGCAAGCCCTGCCGGAAAAACACATGCGCCGACAAGCTTTGCGACCGATGCGGTTTGGATCGAAGCCGAGGCAAAAGCCGCGCCGACGCCGGCAAGGGCGATGAACATTCCCGCAAATATCGCAAGAATAAATGTTTTTAAAAACGGCATCTTTGTTTTTGCCGCTCCCGCTTCCGAGTATACCATTGCTATTTCCTGTGGTGAATTCATTTGCTTTTTTGTCTCCTTGTATATACCAGATTTTATGTTGTTTTTACTCACATTTCATGAAAAAGTCCGAAAAGCTGCGTTCTGTTTCTGACCTTTGTTTTCGCATAAATATTCGACAAATGCTTGCTGAGCGTTGCAGGCGTTATGAAAAGCTGGCTGCATATCTCCTCGCTGCTTTTTCCGGCGCAGACAAGATACACGATCTCCGTTTCGCGCTTTGTAAGGCCGTATGTCGCCGCCGTGCGGCTCAGCTTGCCCGACGGTGCATTGGTGCCGTTTCTCTGCTCCTGTTCAAGAAGCATCATAAATTTTCTTTCAAGCGGGTCCTTGAGTGTATTCATCAGATAAATATCACGCGCCGAAAAATCTTCGTCCTTTTTATCGCGGTGGATGCACAGCATGATAAGCGGATGGTCATTGGAAACGACCGACATGAAAAGTCCCCAGAAAATACCCTTGGGCTTCCATATATCATGATAAACTCTTGTATTTTCCCACTTGGACGGCGATATCAGGTCCGACTGGCGGAACACCATGCTGTACGGCGACATGATGAATTCCGACCAGCGCGGATACTCGCCGTTCATAAATGTAATATGATCCGCTTTCGTATTCGGGGCGTCTATGGATATGGGATTTGACACCGTTGCCTGTCCGTCTTTTCTTCCTGTACGGAAAATCACCGCGGAATTAAAATGGATAAGCGTTCTGAGCTGCCTTAAGAGTGTTTCGCATGTATCATTATAATTATCACAGTAGGTTATGCGCGTGATCATCTGTACAAGGAACTGCCACTCATAGTCAAATAACGCCGAGCTCATATTTCATTTCCTCCTTATTTTGATGTCAATTTTAACTAATTAATTTGTTCGCTTCTAATATACACATAATCATGTAGTTTTGCAAGAGCAAATTAGCATAAAATAAGCATTTTTGCAAAAAAGAGTATTAAAGAATGTAATTCAATTATTTTTTAAAAGCTATATAATATATTCGTTGTATTATGTTTTTAAGTTGATATATACAAAGATAATTTTTATAGGAGGAAGGACATATGATTTTATCTGAAAAGCATGAGCTTATTCGGAAACTCTGCCGTGATTTCGCAGAGAAAGAACTTACAAACGACATTCTTGATGAAGTCGAAGCTTCCGGTGTTTTCCCGCAGGAAATCCTGGACAAGATGGCAAAGGCCGGCTTCTTCGGCATCAAGATCCCGAAGAATTACGGTGGATGCGGCTGCGATACCCTTTCATACGTAATTATGGTCGAGGAGTTCGCACGTGTAAGCCCTGTTGCCAGCCTTTACGTTAACTCTCCCAACTCGCTCGGCGGCGGTCCTCTCGTTATGTCAGCGACACCCGAGCAGGTCGAGAAGTACTTAAAGCCCAGCATCACCGGCGAGAAGGTTCTCTGCTTCGGTCTTACTGAGCCGGGCGCAGGCTCCGACGCTGGCGGCACAACCACAACAGCTGTTGAAGACGGTGACTATTACATCCTCAACGGACGTAAAACATTCATCACTCTCGCACCTCTTTCCGATTACGCAGTCATCTACGCAAAGACAGACCTCAAGGCAAAAGGCTCCAAGGGCATTTCCGCTTTCCTGGTTGACATGAAGGCTCCCGGCGTATCCTGCGGCAAGCCCGAAAACAAGATGGGTCTTATCGGCTGCGCAACAAGTGACATCGTTCTCGAGGATGTTCGCGTACACAAGAGCGATATGCTCGGTGAGAAAGACCGCGGCTTTATCAACGCTATGAAGACACTTGACGGCGGCCGTCTCGGTGTTGCCGCTCAGTCCATCGGTGTAGGCACGGCATGTCTTGAAGAATCCATCAAGTATGCTAAGGAAAGAAAGCAGTTCGGCAAGCCCATCGCGAAGTTCCAGGGCATCAGCTTCATGATCGCCGACATGGCGGCAAAGCTCGCAGCGGCAAAAGAGCTCGTTTACAATGCAGCCGTTCTGAAAGACAAGGGCGACAAGGATGCTCCTATGTACTGCGCTATGGCAAAGTACTTTGCTTCCGAAGTCTGCAACGAGATCGCAGCAA
>JAZRYQ010000063.1:0-2796 GCA_045600805.1 Candidatus Alloscillospira sp.
AGTCGGGCGGACTTTGTCGACGATTTGAGGCGCTTTTCAGCGCCTTATTCTATATTCTGTTTTGCCGCGAGTTCTTCTTTTTTGATTTTCTTCATGTATAGGAAATACGTAACAAGCAGCGCGGCAAAAGCCACTACCCAACTAAGCGGATACGCTCTGAGCAGATCCGGGTATGTCTTGTGCGATTGGAAATACGTGTACATATAGCCGAGTCTGACGCCGCAGATACCGATAACGCATATAAACATCGGGGCAATGGAATTTCCGTAACCGCGAAGGATGCTGCTGAAAATATCAACATAGGCGTTGAGTATCTCAAACCACATGATATAGCGTATACGCTGAACGGCAAGGTCGATGACGGCAGGATCTTTTGAAAACAGGTTCATACATACCCGTGCAAAGATAGAAACAAGCGCACTGCCGATAGCGATAACGATGAGGTTAATAAGCATAACGCGGTAGGAAATCTGACGACAGCGTTTGTAGTTACCGGCGCCGTGATTCTGTGCAATAAACGATATTGCCGCCTGACCGAGGGCCTGGAAGATAAAGCACACAAAGGTTTCATAAGATAGTGCCGCAGATGCAGCGGCTACAACGTCAGAGCCGAGCTGATTTACAAATGTCTGAATGATCGTATTGGATATACCGAACAGCATACCCTGTACGCCGGCCGGAACACCGATCATACATATTCTGCCGAGAACTTTAAAATTGATATGCAGCTTTCTCAAATCAAGCTTGAATGCGCCATCCTCTTTTGTGAGCATCACGATAAGGCAAATGGAACTGATGGCGTTTGAAAGCGAGGTCGCAATGGCAACGCCGGCGACGCCGAGCTTGCACACAATGACGAAAAACAGATTTAAAAACACGTTGGCAATTCCCGCAAGTGTCAGTACAACAAGCGGTCTGCGTGTGTCACCACGACTGCGGAGGATCGCCGCAGAAAAGTTATACAGCATGAAAAACGGCATTCCGAGAAAATATATTCTGAAATACGTTACTGCCTGATCGATAACATCAGGCGGTGTTGACATTGCCGTCATAATAGGTCTTGCGGCAAACTGTCCCGCGATGGCAAGAGCGATTCCGGCGATTATGGCGAGCAAAACCGAAGTATGTATCGCTTCGAAAACGGTTTTTTCGTCGCGTCTGCCAAGGGCGTTTGATATGACCGCGTTGCTGCCGAGAGAAAGTCCGACAAACAGTCCGACGATAAGCGAGGTGACGAAGGAGTTTGCGCCGACGGCGGCAAGCGCCGTGCTGCCTACGAAGCGTCCGACGACGATGAGGTCAGCCGAATTGAACAACTGCTGTAATATACTGCTCGCGGCGATTGGAAGCGCAAACAGCAAAAGCTTATCTACGATTGAGCCGTTCAGCATGTCTATTGATTTTTTTGCCATGAAAGATATCCCCAAACGATTTATAATTCTAAAATTATATTATAATATCTTCAGATAAAAATAGCAATAAATTTGCTCAAAAACTATGCGCTGCAAAATGAAAAATTTTGCAGCGCATAGTAAAACTTTTTTTACAGTGCCATTTCTGTTCTGCGGATGAGGTCATCCTGACAATCTCTGAATACTTCAACGAAGTAAGCGGAGAAGCCGGCGACACGGACAACGAGGTCTTTGTAATCGTCGGGGTTTTCCTGCGCCTTGCGGAGTGTGTCGGCATCGACGATGTTGAGCTGCATTTCCATACCGCCGCGGTCAAAGTACGTCTGCATGACCATTTTGAGCTTTTCCAGTCCTCCCTCGCCCTTGAGTGCTGTCGGGTGGAATTTCATATTGAGAAGCGTGCCGTTACCGAACTTCGTCTGGTCAAAATTCAAAACGGAGGTGAGGCTTGAAATAGGACCGCTTGTATCCATCCCCTGAACCGGTGAAATACCGTCAGAAAGCGGTGTGCCTTTCAGCCGTCCGTCAGGGGTAGCCCATGTTGTACGTCCCATGATCGTGTTCATTGTCACAGGGTACATCCCGGCGCTCCAGCGTCCGCGCGGACCTGTCGCTTTATTTACGGCGTCAGCATATGTTTCCGCGACGAAGCGGACATACTTGTCTGCCTCCGGCTCACCGTTGCCGTAATGCGGCACCTTGTTGATGATATACTGGCGCAGCTCCTCATGGCCCTCCCAGTTATCCATAATAGCGTCGTATAATTCGCGTGTTGTGCAGATTTTCTTCTCAAAGCACATATAGTTGATGATATTGAGAGAATCCGCAACGTTGCCGAGCCCGATTGCCGAGTTACCGGTAGAGTTGTACTTTGCACCGCCCCACATAACATCCTTGCCGGATTCCATACAGCCGTCAAACATAGCCGATACGAGCGGCAGCGGCATCATGAACTCGGAAATGGATTCCCATATCGTTTCGCAAGCGACATGCCATTTTACATAGAATTCAATATGCTGTTTTACAGCGTCAACGACCTGCTCCATCGTTTCCATTTCATAGAGATAACCGAGCTGTAATCCCGTTCCTTCTTTTCGCACGCCGTCCTTGCCCGGCATCGGATTTGAGCCGTTGTTGATAGCATTGAGGAACGCACCGACAAGGTTGATATACGATTCGCAGCCTGTTCCGCCCGGCTGTGCCCACTCATCGCCGCAGCCTGTCGGCTCAACACAGCCGATAAGGCAGTAATTTCTCGCGCTGTCAAGTGGAAGTCCTCTCTTCATAAGAGCCGGGATAATAGCGTCATCACTTTCAAATGTCGGAACGCCGCCGGCGCGTTTTGTTGTTTCAATAGCAAGCTCCCACAGATCATCGGGCGTAT
>JAZRYQ010000064.1:0-14143 GCA_045600805.1 Candidatus Alloscillospira sp.
CAGGGCGAGCGCGAGATGGCGCAGTATAATAAGTCCCTCGGCAGATTCCACCTGGACGGGATCGCTCCGGCACGCAGAGGTGTTCCGCAGATAGAAGTTACTTTCGATATCGACGCAAACGGTATCGTCAATGTTTCGGCAAAAGACCTCGGCACAGGCAAAGAACAGCATATCACGATCACGTCCTCCTCCAATCTCTCCAAGGATGATATTGACAGAGCAGTCCGCGAGGCTGAGCAGTACGCCGCAGAGGATGCAAAGCGCAAGGAAGAGGTCGATATCAGAAACAATGCCGACCAGCTTGTATATCAGAGTGAGCAGACGCTTTCCGAAATGGGCAGCAAGCTTGATCCTGCTGACAAATCCGCAATCGAAGCGGCACTTGCCAAGGTAAAGAGCGCCCAGTCCGGAACGGATACGCAGGCGATCAAAGCCGCAACGGAAGAATTGCAGAAGGCATTTTATACCGCAAGCGAGAAGCTGTATCAGCAGGCAAATCCGCAGGGCGCACAGGGCGCTTACGGCCCGCAGGGCGGCGCAAATTACGGCCCGCAGGGTAATGGCAACGGCGGCGATTATTATGACGCAGACTATGAGGTAGTTGACGACGATAATAAATAATTACTACCGTCGGAAAAGTCAGACGGACTTTGCCGACGATTTGAGGAGCGGCTTTTTGCCGCTCCTTGAAATGCTTTTACATATTATCAAAGGTTGAGATAAAATGGCAGATAAAAGAGATTTTTACGAAGTCCTCGGGATTCAGAAGGGCGCAAGCGATGATGAGATAAAAAAAGCCTACCGTAAAATGGCGAAGCAGTATCATCCGGACCTTCATCCGGACGATAAAGAGTGTGAGGCAAAATTCAAGGAAGTCAACGAAGCGTATGAGATACTGTCCGACCCCGATAAAAAGGCACGCTATGACCAGTACGGTCACGCGGGAGTAGACCCGAACTTCGGCGCTGGCGGCGGTTTCGGCGGCGGTTTTGATTTTTCAGACCTCGGTGATATTTTCGGAAGCTTTTTCGGCGGCGGCTTCGGCGGGCAGTCAAGGCAGAACAGAAACGCACCGCGAAAAGGCGAGCGCGTCATAGCGGATGTTTCGATTACGTTTGAGGAGGCCGCCTTTGGCTGTAAAAAGGAAGTGCAGGTCTCACGCATTGAGCAGTGCGATGATTGTCACGGCTCAGGCTGCGCAGACGGTACAACGGCGGAAGTTTGTTCACGCTGCGGCGGCTCGGGCGTCGTTATGAGCCAGCAGCGCACACCGTTTGGCGTCATGCAGTCGCAGACAGAATGCCCGAATTGCCGGGGAAAAGGAAAAATCATTCATCAGCCATGTACAAAATGTAAAGGCGCCGGACTTGTCAGAAGAAATAAAAAGGTCACAGTCGATATTCCCGCCGGAATTGATGACGGACAGTCGCTCAATATGCGCGGACAGGGACACGCCGGATTAAACGGCGGCCCGTCGGGTGATTTATATATAACCGTGTCGGTAATGCCGCATGAATATTTCACGCGTGACGGCAATTCCGTGCTTTATGAAATGCCGATAAACTTCGTTCAGGCAGCGCTCGGCGCAGAGATAGAGGTGCCGACGCTTGACGGAAAAGTGAAGTACACGATTCCCGAGGGAACACAGACGGAGTCTGTTTTCAGACTTCGCGGAAAGGGAATCCCGTATCTGCGCGGCGGCGGAAGAGGCGACCAGTATGTGACGGTCACGGTCGTAACGCCGGAAAACCTTACAGGCGAACAAAAAGAGCTTCTCAGACAGTTCGGTGAAACACTTGGCGAAAAGCAGGAAAAGAAAAGCTTTAAGCGCAAGAAGAAAAAATAAATCAACGGGAGTACTGCAGAATCTTTTTTGCAGCACTCCCGTTTTCGTTCAGTCTTCCACAAGTATGCCCGTGGAAATATCCTCTGGAAGAAGCGTGATATCTTCCTTTTTGTTGCCGATGACAAGCGCGTAATAGTTTTCAAATTCCTCAAGCTCAAGCGTTACGTGTGCTGCTTTGTTTGCCGGCGTGACGACCGGCGTGTAGCTTATCGGAGCGTCACCGTCATATCGAATAAAGTTTGCAATGACGCGCATGTTCATGGAAAGCAAGCCCGACATCGCAAGGATCGGAATGATCATATTGCCGAGCCCGCATGACACAACAAAAACGGGAATATCCTGCTTTTCACAATACGAAAGAAGCTCATACGTACCGTCATGAAGCTCAAAATCAAGCTTTGCGGCAGCGTCCGAATAAGCTTCCGGGGCAATATTGTATTTTTTAAAAAGCTGCATCTGCGCGCTCCACCATTTGTTCAGCGCTTTGTACCGCTCGGCATCGTCCGACGGAGCGAGATATTTTCCGTACTGCCCGTAAAGCGCGGTGCGTTCTTTTGCAAAATCGGAATCATAGCCGAAATACTTTGCCATGGCGTTCATTGTGACGTCGCTTTTTGCGCTTGTAAGCGTTCCGTCAAAGTCACAGATGACGATAACCTCCTTATCGCCGGCAGAATCGAGAATTTTGATAAGCTCTTCAAGATATGTCATAAGTCATTGTCCTCCGTCATGATAATGCGTTTTCCCGTGTACATCGGCTTATCGGTCGGGAAAGCGCGTCGTATATTTATTTCCATGCCGCGAAATGCTTTTTCCGCGGCGCTTTTTATTTCGTTTTCCGAGGAAAGCGCAGATATTATAACAGATTTTTCCGTCACTTTAAAGTCAATTACGTCATCAAAAGCAAAAAGAATATTCTCATAAAAGCGCATCCTGCTGCCGAGCCTGCCTGTGACCTCAATACGTTTGACGTTGCTCCCGCACGGGCATTTTTCGGGGATGATACGCGCAAAATCGCCCGTTTTGTATCTGAAAAGCGGCATCGCGTCCATGCCGATCGTGGTAATGACAAGTTCACCGAAATCGCCGTCGGGTAAGAGCCTGCCGTCCTCGGAAACTATTTCACAGATGATATCATTTTCACGGATGTGCATACCCTCCTGCGCGTCACACGCAAAAGCACAACCGAGCCCCGCTTCCCGCAGGCCGTAATGCGGTACGGGCAGTTCTTTCACAGATTTTGCGCAGTATTCGCGCACACTGTCGGAAAGCGCATCGCCGCTTACCACGGCTCTGTCAAATACGGCGCCGAAACGCACAAGCGCAAGCAGAAGAGACGGCGTACCGATGAACACATTGACGTGTTTATCTTTGATGATATCAAGGTATTCTCCGTAGGATTTTCCGATGCCGGCAGCGTGTCCTTCCGCACCGAGCGCTGCAACGGCTGTTTTGATGAGCCCTCCGAGGCTGTATCCGTCGGATACCGGCATACAGATCAGTACGCTGTCACCGGGGTAAGCGATGGCGGAAAGACCGTTCACGAAAAAGGTAAGCGTCCTGTCACAGTCATATTCCGAATACGCCATGCGCTTCGGGCTGCCTGTTGTACCTGTGGTATATTCTGTGCGGATCCTTGAGATTTCTGCGCCGCTGCAAAGACAAAGAGACGGAAAATTATCCGCAAGTTCTTTTGCTGTTGTGAACGGAAGTGTCTGCAATTCGTCAAGTGATGAAAGGGCGGTCGGATAGTTTTTGTAAAAGCCGCCTTTATTTACGGCGCGCGCAAGCTGCATGTTCAGCTTTTCAAGCTGACGGACATTCAGTGCCTCACGCGAAAACTCGTCAAAGCCCTCCTGCGAGCATATCAGATTTTCAAGACGTACTTTTTTCATTTTCTGTAAAGCGCCTTGCCGTGCGCGGATGTTAAGTTGAACGCGCAGAACGGTACCATGCCGTGCTCTGTGTCTGTTTCGATGATGTAGCATTTGCGCAGTCTGTCAAGGTCAAGAGTGTACGCATCCTGGAACAGCATTCCCGAAACGGCAAACGTATTGTCATGCGTGGCTTTTATGAACGCATCGAGAGAGCCTTCGGCATATTCCCCGGGCGTTATGCCTGTCCATTGGCGTGCAACGATCTGCTGAGACTGCTTTGACGTTGCACCGCAGCAGCTCGGCTTTTGCGGTATGAGCTTCAGCTTGCCGTCCGGCTGCTTTAAGTAAGAAGCATGGAAAGAGCAGTACGGGTTTTCGGCGGCGCCGCCGCGAAAATCGGAGATTCTGAATTTCCCGTTCGTCTGCTGTTCGATCATGCGTAGCATGTACGGGATCGTTATTCGCCTGCCGCTTATTTCGATGCATCTTCCGAAATAGCTTATCGGCTGGAAGTGAACGCCGCGTATATAAGGCATGTTTTTCTGCGCAAAATTCAAAATTTTTCCGATTTCGTCATCGTTTACCCCAGGGGCGATGACAGGCACGAGCACGACGCCGAGACCGGCCTTTGCGCAGTTTTTGATCGCTGCGAGCTTTTTGAGCAAAAGAGGTTTCCCGCGCAGCGTTTTGTATACGTTGTCGGAAAGTCCGTCGAACTGTAAAAACACCGTCGAAAGTCCGGCATCCTTCAGCTTTTTTGCATATCCCGCTTCTTCGGCAAGACGTATTCCGTTCGTGTTGAGCTGGAAAAACGAAAAGCCCTTTGCAATGCCGAGACGGATTATTTCCGGAAGATCGTCACGCATTGTCGGCTCACCGCCGGAAAGCTGTAAATTGAACGGGCCGCCGTGTTCCATGAGCATATCCAGAATGCCGCCGATTTCTTCAAGCGTCGGGTCGGGTTTTGTGTTTTCGCCGGCGGAGGCAAAGCAGACGGGGCAGCGGAGATTACAGCGCGCTGTGAGCTCCAAAAGCACACAGCAGCCTGCGCGGATGTGGTTTTCGCATAAGCCGCAGTCATAGGGGCAGCCGCCTCGCTCCGGCTTCGGAGCGATAAGCGTATCCTTTCTTTTGTTGCCCGTGTTCCACGCTTTGTAGCTGTCAAGACTGCCCTCCCAGATAAGCACGGAAAAATACCCGTGTGCTTCACAGTATTTTTCAAGATATATACCGTCTGCTTTCAGGACCTTGTATGCTTCGATATCCGCAAGGCAGACGGGGCATATGCTTTTTGTTTTGCCGATGATTTTTTTCATAAATTCTCTCCTGTAATTGATTTATGTAAATCAATAAGACGCTTTGCTGACTGAATATCACGCCGAACTCTGATACCAATATCGGTTTCGGCAGGAAATTTTTCCAATGCGGGCGCATAACGCGCATCGACTGATACACGTTTTGTCTCGGAAACCAGCTTATCTGCGAGGAAAACTACGGATTTTTCCGTAAAATCCATATAATCGCCCGTCAAGTGTGCGCGTATGATTTCCGATACCGCTGTGTAGCCGAGCAAGGCGATGTAGTCCGCTCCTGCATGGTCATGAAATTTATGTAAACGTAAAACATCGTGGAGCATCGCACCGGAGCGGCAAAGCAGAATATCCAGATACACGCCGTTTTTGATAAGACTGCGCGCGATTTCCTCGGAAAGCGCAGCAACAGCCATGCAATGCGCGATAACGTGCGCCGGTGTTTCGGCTTCTTTAAAAATCTCCATACATTTTTCATCCCCGATGCCAAGCGTTTTTGCACCGATTTTCCGGATGTTCTCAAATTCGTTTCGATAATCGGCGTCCAGACAGGCATTTTCATCGTGAATGTCAACATACGTTTTCGGAGCATCCGAAAGAGCGGCAGACAATCCGCCGTCACCGGAAAAACGCAGGATTTTATCGAAATATGCCTTTGAAATTCTCGGAGGATGCACATTTTTGCCGTTGAAGCGCGGAATAATATAGCTGCCGTCGGCGTTTTTTACAGCTTTGAAGACTTCCTTCGAAACAAGCGGCATATCGCCCGGAAGAAGCAGAAATGCGTCACTGTCGTATATTTTTTCGATGCCGCGTTTTACGGATGTGAGCATATCGCTGCTTTCGGGTGCTGCATTTTCCGCGAAAATCACATCGTAATTTTCAAGGACACGGCGTATTTCTTCGCCGCGATATCCCGTAACGACGCATATCGGGGAAATTCCGGCGCTTTCCATGGAAAGCACGGTATGACAGATCATCGGAAGCCCGTTGATTTCAAGAAGCGGCTTGAACGCCCCCATGCGTGAAGAAAGTCCTGCGGCGGTGATGATTCCCGAATACCTCATATATCGCTCCTTTTTCTGAAAACGGAGATAAAATATCCCGCTTTTTTCTTAGCTGCCGACTTAAAATACCCGCAGTCGCCGATATCCTTGCCGTGCCATACACAGTCTATGATAAACTCTGTCCATTCCCGTGATTTATCACGAAATTCGATCAGCGCAAAGGGCTCGGCTGTTTTTTTAAAGCCTTCGAGCGTCGCAGCGCAGGGAAGAGACAGACACGGCGCGTCGTCTGCTTTGAAATATACATCGGACAGCATCAGAATTCCGTCCGGCTTTAAGACTCTGTATGCTTCACGGAAGGTTTTTTTTGCGTCACCGCATACCGAAACGGAGCATTCCGCGATCACGGCGTCAAAAGAAGAATCCGCAAAGGGCAGGGAGGTCATGTCACCTCGTGAAACGAGTTCGTTTTCAACAAGGTCGATTCCGCACACGGTATAGCCTTTTGCGCGCAGAAGCGCGACGGTTTCTCCGTCGCCCGCACCGAGCTCAAGAATCGAAGCGCCTGTCATAAGCTTTGCATAAGACAGCATTTCCAGTGTCATACGGTTGCCGTCAGGATGTTTTATCATAGTATTGTCTCCGTCGTTTTTGTTAATACTATCATATATTGATGATAAATAAAAGTATACTGTCGGTAAATCCATAAGTTTTTATGTAATGTGTCACAGTATTTCGGGTACATATGTTGCGAATTTGCAGTTTAACTGATAAAATCAAAGAGAGGTGTCGGTTATGGATATAGTATTTGAAAAAGCCGCGGAGCTGCTTGCAAAAAAACAGGATTTGTATATCGCTGTCATCATTTCAAATGACGGCTCGACTCCGCGCGGAAACGGTTCAAAAATGATAATTCTTGACGATTCGATCATTTCAACGATCGGCGGGGGACTGATGGAAGCGCAGATCATCGAAAAAGCAAGAGCGCATACGATCCCGTCCGGCTGTGCGGAGATTTGCAGAATAGATATGTACGCGGATGCCAAAGCTTCCGCGGATATGATCTGCGGCGGAACATGCGAGGTGCTTATCGCGCATATCGCGGGTGATGACGAGAATATGAATCGGGTTTTCACAGCCGCACGCGATACGGAACGCTCCGGCAGCAAGGGCTGGATATTCTACATTGCTGATGAAAAAACAGGAAAATTTCAATGCTGCGTGAATACGGGCGGCAAAAATGTCGTCGGAGAATTTGAAGGAAACGCAAAATTTTCACGGGATATGCTTGAAAATCCCGTGCGCGCAGCAGTTCACGGAGATTTTGCGGATTCCATGCGATTTTCCGTGCAGGATATAAACCCGACGGGCAGAATGTACATTTTCGGCGGCGGACACGTTTCACTTGAAACGGCAAAGCTTGCCGCCAATCTCGGCTTTGATGTAACGGTCATCGACGACCGCGAGGAATACGCAAATCCCGCGCGCTTTCCGCAGTGCAGGACCGTTGTTATCGAGAGCTTTGAGGATATGCCGGACTTTGAAACGGACGAGAGAAGCTATATTCTTATCATAACGCGCGGACACGCACATGATAAAACGGTATTGCGTTGGGCGCTTGATAAAAAGTATCTTTACCTCGGCATGATCGGCAGCAGGACAAAGCGTGACGCGCTGTATGAAGCTCTTGCAAAAGAGGGTTGTTCCATGGAACGTATGCGCGCCGTAAAATGTCCGATAGGCTTGTCGATCGGCGCTGAAACGCCGGCGGAGATCGCCGTGAGCATTTTAGCGGAGATCATTGCGGAGACGAGGAGCAAAAAAGCATGAGCAGCGGGCGGGAAAGACTGTACTCCTGGGATGACAGAAGTATGCGCTGGTACATAAACGCGGTTGAATACGGCTCGTTTCATTCTGCGGCAGCAGAGAAAATTATTCATTCGCTCGGAGAAAATAAAAGGATCGTCGACGTCGGCTGCGGAGTGGGCGCGCTTATACGTCACCTTGCGCCGAAATGCGCGCATGTTACGGGAATTGATTTAAATCCGAAGCCGCTCCGGTATATAGAAACACTCGAATTTGAAAACGTGGATGCTGTTTGCGCGGACTTTGATGTGCTCCCTGCGCCTGAAAACAGATATGACGCTGCCGTATTCTGCCTTGCCGGAGGCGTGAGCAGCTTTATTGAACGTGGCTTTGCATGGGCGGATACGCTGTTTTTTATAGAAAACGCCACAAATCTGCGCAGCTTTTCATCGGTCGGCGAGCGCAGCAAGGAAATGTACTATAATGAAGACATTGATTATCTTGAAAGAATCGGTGCAAAGTTCCGGTATGAGTTTTTCTCGGCACCGTTCGGGCAGGTATTTGTTGACCGAGAGGACGCGGAAAACTTCATGCGCCATTATGACAAAGCCGAAACGGAAGAGGACATCCAACGCTTTTTGGATGAGCGCTTAACGCCGATAAAACATGAAAAATACACGTTGTATATGGACAATATAAAGCCGCTGATTCTAATGGAAATAGAAAATACCCGATCTGAAAAGGATACACAATGGAACTGCAAATCAGAAAAATGATTCCGGATGATTATGAACCGCTATTTAAATTGTTGTCTGATCCTAACGTGATGAAATATCTTGAACCGCCGTTTTCAGAGACGAAAACAAAACAGTTTTTGCTTGATGCCGGATTGTGTGATCCGCCTTTGGTATATGCCATTGACTTACAGGATCAGTTTATCGGTTACGTCGTATATCATGCTTACGATGAAAAATCCGTGGAAATCGGTTGGGTACTGCTTCCTGAATACTGGAAAAAAGGATATGCTTCGGAGCTGACCGGAATTCTGATCAGGAAAGCAAAAGATGATCACAAGGATGTCGTTATTGAATGTGCTCCACGGCAATCGGCAACACAAAAAATCGCAGCAAAATACGGATTTACATATTGCGGAAAATCGAATGATTTAGACATTTTCCGTTTGCTTTTTTGAACAATAATCAGACAGATAAAAATATCCCCGCCGATATGAATTATCAGCGGGGAATATTTACGTTTACTTTTTCTTCAAACGTTTTTTTATTGCGTTGTGAATAACCGCGTACAGGGCGGAAACGCCTATCGAAAATACAGCGACAAGTATCTTTACCATGATGTCCTTCGGAGTATCCGAAACTTTCCCGTAACCGAAGAGCTCGACTGCGACGACCTGCATGATGCTGTTTGAGAGCTGACCGTGATTGAACAGATACAGCTCGACGAGCATAATGACACAGTAGTGTATGCAGAGGATCCATATGCTGTTTTTGCCTGCCCAGATGAGGATCTTGCGCAGAACGGGGATTTTGTCGATCAGTCCCGAAACCGCAAGAATACCGATTGAGCCGCCGACGGCGATGCAGAATGCCGTCAGAACACCGTACCATGCCTTTGGCTCGATGTATGTCACGACGCTTGTTTTTGCTGAGCCGGGGAAGAAATGATTCATAACATACGCAAACGCAAGCAGCACGATACCGATCAGGAGCGATTTTAGCGAAAGCTCTGAAAAATACTTTTTCTCCCCGCAGTATGCGCCGAGGATCATCATAGCAACGGCATACGGTGCAAGGTCGATGTACCACGGAAGCACGGCTTTTTTGACAATGTCGATCGCAAGAGCCGCCGCAAGAAGGATCACCGTGAGGATCATTGTTTTAGTAAGGCTTTTTCTGGTTAAATGAACGATCAAAAAGAAAATGATCGACGCCGTAAACAGTGCCGCGAGAAACCACATCGGTGTGCTCATCAGCATATTTATGGCATCCGCTTTCGCGGAGGCTATCCACACTGCCCTGTAAGCGCCGGGCATGATAAATTGCCCGGAAAGCTTCATATAAAGCGGGTAAAACAGATTGCAGACCGCCCCGAAGCAGATGTACGGTATGATAAGTCTTACAAAGCGTCTGCCGATGCTTTCAAAGTAACCTCTGCCTTCTTTGTATGTATAACCCGAAAGAAAGAAAAACGCCGGCATCGAATATGGAAAAAAGCTGCCGAGCAGATTTGCATTTGCAAACCATGCGTGAGAGAAGACAACGGCGATGATCAGGATGCCCTTTGCAATATCCACCGCGTTTGAGCGGGCTGTTTCCGGACAAATGCGCATGTCTGTCTGTTCCATGATAGAAGTCCTTTCCTGTTGTAGACTGATTGAATTATAATGATTCCTGCTTTGTTAGTCAATACAATTTATCCGATGCTCTGCCCGATGATATAAAGAAGCTTTCCGCAGAAGCGCGCTTCGGAATTTGCAAATTCACGATACATTGCGGCAATATCGGGCTTTGCGCTGACGGCAGAGCTTGTATAAAGGGCGGAGAGCGCAGCGGAGTTTTCATATGCTAAACGGATATTAAAAGAGGATGTAATATCCGTGCGGAAGGATTTTTCCCCTGTGAGGATATAATACCGCGCTTGCAGTCTGCGAAGCCTGCTTTTTTTATCCGCAAGATAGGAGCTTAAAAGCTGTCGGTAATGGCGTGGTACGGCGCCTGCGTTTTGCAGAAGAGAAAGCTGTTCATGCTCAAGGCGCAGTATATCCGCCATGTTGTCTATATCCGAATCAGCCCGCTTTTCCAAAACGCGCTTCCATATCATTTCCCTTTGTTTATCATCCAATATTATACTGTCATTTTTCATTTTTTCACCGATTTAAATTAAATTTCACTCCATATTATGCTTTTCATATTGCAAGGGGTACTTTAATTTGCTAAAATATAAAAACAAATCGAAAAACATACATTGCAGGGAAGGAAGTACAGTCATGGCAAGATTTTTTGTTGCGGCTTCCAATATTTTCGGCGGTATCGCCTATTTAAATGAGAGCGACGAAGAGCATGTCAAGGCGCTGCGTATCAAAGACGGTGAAACGTTCACGGTCTGTGACGGAAACGGAAAAGACTATACATGCATTCTGCAAAAGGACGAGAACGGAAAGCTCGGCGCAAAAGTGATCGACATCTGTTCTTCTGTCGGTGAGCCGAGCATTGCATGTAAGATTTTCGCCGCGTTTTCCAAAAGTGACAAGCTTGAACACGTCGTACAGAAAGCCGTGGAGCTCGGAGCAGCGGAAATCGTGCTGTTCCCGTCAAACAGGTGCGTGTCGCGTCCGGAAGGCGCTGCGCTCATAAAAAAGACGGCGCGCCTTTCCAAAATCGCCGAGGAAGCGGCAAAGCAGTCACGACGCGGCATTATCCCGCGCGTCACCGTCGCACCGACGTATAAGGCGGCGATCGACATGGCGGCAGACGCTGATGTACCTCTTTTCTGCTATGAAGACGAAAAAACAACGTCATTAAAGCAAGCGCTTGCTTTGAAAAATGAGTTTAAAACGGTTTCGATCGTAACGGGCGCCGAGGGCGGCTTTGAGCCGGACGAAGCAGAATACGCGGTGTCGGCGGGAATGATATCCGTCACGATGGGACCGAGAATATTAAGATGTGAAACCGCGCCGCTTTGTGCGCTTACCGCGGTCATGTACCACACGGGAAATCTCTGAGGAGTTGACAAGCATGATAACAAAATCCGAAAAAGGCGTAATCATCCGAAATTCTAAGCCTGTAACGGCTGAATACAGAAATATCGAAGCGCGCGAAAAGACAATGGCGTATAAGATCCTGCGCGCGCACAACAAATCCGAAAAGGGCGGACTTTTCCATATCGCGTTTGACGCGATGGTGTCGCACGATATTACGTACGTCGGCATTATTCAGACGGCAAGGGCGTCGGGCATGACGGAATTTCCGCTTCCGTATGCGCTCACGAACTGTCACAACAGTCTTTGCGCCGTCGGCGGGACGATAAACCAGGACGACCATGCGTTCGGGCTTTCCGCGGCGAAAAAATACGGCGGGATATTTGTTCCGGCAAATCAGGCGGTCATCCACCAGTACGCGCGCGAATGTCTTGCCGGATGCGGCAAAATGATACTCGGCTCGGATTCTCATACGCGTTACGGCTGCTACGGCACGATGGGCGTCGGTGAAGGCGGAGGCGAGCTTGCCAAACAGCTTCTCAAAAATACATGGGACATCCAAAAGCCCGAGGTCGTGCTCGTATGGCTGGAAGGCGAGGTACCGCACGGAATCGGCCCGCATGATGTTGCCATCGCCCTTGTCGGTGCGACGTTTCCGGACGGATATGTAAAAAACAAAGTTCTTGAATTTGCAGGTCCGGGCATGAAAAATCTTTCGATGGATTTCCGTATCGGCATCGACGTTATGACAACGGAAACGAGCTGCCTTACCTCTATTTGGGAAACGGACGACACGGTGCGTGAATTTTACGAAACTGTCGGCAGAGCGGAGGAATACAAAAAGCTGTCGCTCGAGGACGGGGCATATTACGATTCAATGGTCACGATCGATCTATCCAAAATGGAATCCATGATCGCGCTTCCGTTTCACCCGTCAAGAGCGTTCACGATCCATGAGCTTCAGGAAAACGCGGAGGAGATCCTCGCGCAGACGGATGATATTTGCAATAAATCGCTGGACGGCGTGAAAATGGAGCTTAAAAAGCTCATAAACGCAGACGGTAAAGCAACATGCGAGCAGGGTGTTATCGTCGGCTGTTCGGGCGGTATGTATGAAAACATCCGCGAAGCCGCGGCGATCCTTGACGGAAAAAGCATCGGAAACGGCTATTTCGAGCTGTCTGTCTATCCGTCGTCAACGCCTGTTCAGAAAGCGCTGATGCACGACGGCACCCTTGAAAAGTTTCTCTCCGTCGGTGCGCTTGTGAAGCCGTCCTTCTGCGGTCCGTGCTTCGGGGCAGGTGATACGCCGGCGCATAATTCGCTTTCCGTTCGCCATGCAACGCGCAATTTTGCAAACCGCGAGGGCTCCAAACCGTCCGGCGGGCAGATCGCCGCTGTCGCGCTCATGGACGCGCGCTCGATTGCGGCAACGGCATTGAACGGCGGTGTTATCACAGCGGCAACCGATATTGAATATGAGGTCGAGTACAAAAAATATGAATTCGACGGGGAAATTTACGCAAAGCGCTGTTATAACGGCTTCGGCCATCCGCATCCGGAAGAGGAGCTGCGCCTCGGTCCGAATATCACCGACTGGCCGAAAATGTTCGCGCTTGCAGATGACCTGCTTGTGCGCCTCTGTGCGGTTATACACGACCCCGTGACGACAACGGATGAGCTCATCCCGTCCGGTGAAACATCGTCATACCGCTCAAATCCCGTTGCCCTGTCGGAATTTGCGCTGTCAAGGCGCTGTCCCGACTATGTGGCTAAATCGAAAGCCGTCCGTGATAAGCAGGGAGATGTGCCCGCCTCACTTGAAAACGCCGCAAAGCTTTTGGGACTTGACAAAAATAAGCTCACCGTCGGTTCCTGCGTTTACGCGAATAAACCAGGCGACGGCTCGGCAAGAGGGCAGGCGGCATCCTGCCAGAAGGTTCTCGGCGGATTTGCAAACATCTGCCATGAGTATGCGACGAAGCGTTACAGGTCGAACTGCATCAACTGGGGTATCATTCCTTTTACGACAGAGGATGATTTTACATACAATACAGGCGACTGGGTATATGTCAAAAATATCCGCGAAGGAATCTTACACGGTGTTGACGAATTTGACGCGAAAGTCGTATCCGACGGAAAAATCAGAGATATAAAGCTTTTCTGTAAGGGGCTTTCCGAAGAAGAGCGCGATATCATCACAAAAGGATGCCTTATCAATTACTATGCCGCAGGAGGCGGAACAGAAAAATGAGTAAAATTACCATGAAAACGCCCCTCGTTGAGATGGACGGCGACGAAATGACGCGCGTAATATGGCAGATGATAAAAGACCGTCTTTTACTGCCGTATATTGACCTCAAAACAGAGTATTACGATCTCGGCCTGTTAAACCGCAATGACACGGATGACAAAGTGACCGTTGAAGCGGCGGAAGCGACGCGCCGCCTCGGTGTTGCCGTAAAATGCGCGACGATCACGCCGAACAGACAGCGCATGGAGGAATATCCGCAGCTTAAAGAAATGTGGAAATCGCCGAACGGCACGATCCGCGCGATTCTTGATGGTACGGTTTTCCGCGC
>JAZRYQ010000065.1:0-10363 GCA_045600805.1 Candidatus Alloscillospira sp.
ATAGACAGCGCCAAGATGAGCAAGCTCAATACCGTCACGATCATCCACGGAAAAGGCACGGGAGCACTGCGAACGGCTGTACACGCCTGCTTGCGAAAAGAAAAGGGGATCAAGAGCTTTCGCCTCGGAAGATACGGCGAGGGAGAAAACGGCGTGACCGTAGTTGAACTGAAATAACACATATTTTTGATATTTGTGTAATATTGATATTGACGTTTCGACAGTTTGTTGGTAAATTATAATCAGCAAATAAAATGGAGCTGTTAGGAGGCAATCTGATGTACATTAAGACAGTTACAGTTAATAACGAAGTAGGACTTCATGCAAGACCCGCAACGTTTCTTATTCAGAAGGCTAATGAATATAAATGCGGACTTTGGGTCGAAAAGGATGAGCGCAGAGTAAATGCAAAAAGTCTTCTCGGCGTTCTTTCCCTCGGAATTGCTCAGGGAACGGAAATCAATATCATCGGTGACGGTGCTGATGAGACAGAAGCAGTTGACACTCTTGTGACTTTGATTGAGTCCAATTTTGAGGAATGAGCAAACTTTTAAAGCTGCCCGTCGGGCAGCTTTTTTGTTTAAGGTGAACGGTATGCATGAAATTCTTCGCGAAAAAGCGCATAATCTGCCGCTCAAGCCCGGCGTGTATATCATGAAGGACAAAACGGGCAATGTTATTTATGTCGGCAAGGCGCGTTATCTGAAAAACCGTGTGAGCAGCTATTTTCATGGTGAGCACAATGCCAAAACCGAGGCAATGATATCGAAAATCAATGATTTTGACGTTATCATAGCGAGCACAGAATTTGAAGCGCTTGTACTTGAAAACTCGCTTATCAAGCATCATATGCCGAAATACAATATTCTTTTGAAGGATGACAAGGGATACCCGTATATCCGTGTTGACCTGCGCGAGCAGTATCCGACCTTTTCCGTCGTGGGAAAGCCGAAAAATGACGGCGCGAAATATCTCGGCCCGTACGGGGGCAGGAGCGTCACCAAAAGCGCGATCGACGCAGCGTTAAAAGCGCTGAAAATGCCGACATGCGGCAGGAAATTTCCGCGTGATATCGGCAAGGAGCGCCCGTGCCTGAATTATCATATGAAAAACTGCAACGGATATTGCCTTGCCGATGCTTCGCAGACCGAATACAGAGAAAACATCAATGCCGCCATTATGATATTTGAGGGAAAAACGGGTGAGATCGTCCGTGAGCTGACAGCCCAGATGGAAAACGATGCGGAAAATCTGCGCTTTGAGCTTGCGGCGGAAAAGCGCGACAGGATCAACGCGATAAACGCAATGGGAAAACGACAGCAGGTCGTGGCAGGCTCGGCGGCCGATACGGATGCCGTGGGGCTGTATATCGGCGAAGCGCGAAGCTGCTTTGTCGTGCTGCATTATATCGGCGGAAATCTGCTTGATAAGGATTACGAGATAATCGAAACGCCGCTTGAAGAGCCGGAGGAGGCGCTTTCCCAGCTTATACGACAGTATTATGAGCGCAGAGGTACGACTCCGAAAAGTATCCTACTTCCGTTTGAGCTTACGGATGCCGCGGATATCGAGCAGATGCTGTCACAGACGCATAAGGTCGTTCTGACCGTTCCGCAGAGAGGCGACAAGCTGCGTCTTACGGAACGCGCACTCGAAAACGCGAAGGAAGAAACGGAGCGAGTGACAACTCGCGAAGAAAAAACGCTCAAGACGCTGGAATGGCTTCAGAACGCGCTCGGACTTGAAAAAACGCCGGACCGGATAGAGGCATTCGATATATCAAACACCGGTGGAGACGACGTCGTAGCGTCAATGGTCGTATTCGTGCGCGGAAAACCGCTCAAACGAGATTACAGAAAATTCAAAATAAAAACCGTTACCGGGCAGGATGATTTTCACAGCATGGAAGAGGTCATATTGCGGAGACTGAAGCGCAATTCAGACGGCGACGAGAAATTTTCGGAGCTTCCGGACCTTATGCTCATAGACGGTGGGGATGTTCACGCGAGCTTTGCACAGAACGCCGCGCTCTCTCTCGGGTATGAGCTGCCGATTTTCGGCATGGTCAAGGATGACAGACACAGAACAAGGGCGCTGATAACGCCGGACGGGCGGGAAATAGGAATTATCGGAAATCCGGCGGTGTTTTCTTATATCGGCACGATCCAGGAGGAAACACACCGATTCGCAATCGAATTTCACCGCAGTCTGCGTTCAAAGCGGACGAGATATTCATCGCTGGATGAAATCGAAGGAATCGGAGAGAAACGGAAAAAAGCGTTGCTTTCCGCGTTCGGCAGTATAAAGAACATTAAAGCGGCAAGTCAGGAGGAAATAGCAAAAGTGGTGGATAGAAAAAGTGCAAAAGCTGTTTTTGACTATTTTAACACTGAAAATTCAGAAAAAGTGGGGGAAAAGAACGGATGAGGATCATTTCCGGTACCGAAAAAGGAAGAAGACTCAAGGAGCCGGATAATTACGATATCCGTCCCACGACTGACAAGGTCAAGGAATCCATGTTCAACATAATACAGTTTGAACTTGAAAACGCGCGCGTGCTGGATATGTTCGCCGGAACGGGACAGCTTGGGCTTGAAGCGCTGAGCCGCGGAGCAAAAGAAACCGTTTTTGCGGATATTTCACCGCAGGCGCTGAAAATCGTTGCGGAGAATATCAAAACTTGCGGCTTTGCGGAAAAAGCACACGTTATCCGCGGCGATATATTGAAAGCCATACAGGGACTCGGAAAGTTTGACATTATTTTCGTCGATCCCCCGTATGACAGCGATCTTGCGGAAAAATCGCTGAAAGAAATAATAGAATTTGACATCCTGAAAGAAAATGGTATAATATTATGCGAAACGCGTGCTGAGTACAGCGTTCCGCAGGCTTTCGAGCCGTATTTTATCCGAAAAGAATATAAATACGGGAAAATCAAGCTTGCTGTTTATTCAAAGGAATGATACAGAATGAAAATTGCAGTATACCCCGGAAGCTTTGATCCGGTAACGTTAGGACACCGCAACATTATCGAGCGTGCGGCATCCGTATTTGATAAGCTATATGTCTGCGTGATGGTCAATTCGGAGAAAAAACCGCTTTTTACACGAGATGAAAGAGTGGAGCTTATCAAAAGATGCTGCCGCCATCTGCCGAATGTTGAGGTCGAAACCTCTGATGGACTGCTTGTTGACTACGCAGCGCAGAAGGGCGCCTGCGCGATCGTAAAGGGGCTTCGCGCCGTTTCGGATTTTGACTGGGAATTCCAGATGGCGCTTGCAAATAAAAAAATAAGCCCGGATATCGAAACCATGTTCATGGCGTCAAGCGAGAAATATATGTATTTGAGCTCGACTGTCGTAAAAGAACTCGGAAAATACGGCACAGACCTTTCGGATTTCGTACCTGCTGAAATAATCAACGATGTGATCGGAAAAATTAAAATGGGAGGCAAGTAAAATGGAAAACACGGTTTATGAAAATCTTGAAATGCTTTACAACATGATAAAAGAGGCGTGGGGACTTCCGCTCAGCTCGGAAAAATGCGTTATCGAGCGCGATAAGGTGCTTGATCTGATCGAAGCACTGAAAAGATCGCTTCCGAATGAAATTTCCGAGGCAAAACGCCTTGTAGACGCAAAACAGGCGTACATCGCAAACGCAAAACGCGAAGCGGATACGATCCGGAAAGCCGCTGAGGAAAAGGCAAAAGAGCTTGTTGACGAGCAGGAGGTTTACAGGACTGCCAAGGCAAAGAGCGAGGAAGTCATTTCCAATACGGAGAAAACAACAGGCGAGCTCAAGCGAATGGCAAACGATTACGCAGACAGTACGCTTGAAAAAACGGAAAAAGTCCTTCAGGATGCGCTTGATGAACTGAGAAAAACACGCCAGAGTATTCAGGGCGCTATTTCGCCGAAAAACAGCGAAATAATCATGGATGAAGACATTTAATATATAAAAATTGGAAATAACGCAGAAACAAATACGTTTCTGCGTTATTTTTTGTAAAAAATTTTTAATTTTTTTGAAATTAACTCTTGAAATTTGCTTTGATATTATTTATAATCAAGCTTACAAGTGGTGGAAAGTGGTTTATAAGTAAATGATAAACCCATATATTCTTTTGAAAGGAGGGGCAAAGCCTTGACAGGTATTTTCAATCACAGTATTGACAGCAAGGGAAGAATATTTATCCCGGCGAAGCTGCGCGAGGAGCTTGGAGAAGTGTTTTATATTGCCCTTTCGGAAGAGGAATGTCTTACGATCTATTCACTTGACCGCTGGAACGCGCTGCTTGAAAAAACCGCGTCGCTTCCGATGACGAAGCAAAGAAAGCTTCGCCCGTTCTTTGCCCACGCCTCCAAATGTGAGCTTGATGCCCAGGGAAGAATTCTTATTCCGCAGAATCTGCGCGATGATATCGGCCTTGACAAGAATGCCGCGATCGTCGGCAATGGTCTTTTTGCCGAAATATGGGATGCCGATAAATGGGCCGGCGTTGACAAGGAAGAAGCAACACCGGAGAATATCTCGAATGTATTTGAGGAGCTTGATTTCTGATGGAACATGTTCCGGTAATGCTCCATGAATGCATTGATTATCTGAATATCGATCCGGACGGCATATATCTTGACGGGACGCTCGGACGGGGCGGACATTCGGAAAAAATCGCCGAAAGACTGCGCGGCGGGAGACTGATCTCAATCGACAGGGACGCGCAGGCAATCGAAGAAGCCGGTGCGCGTCTGTCAAAATACGGTGACAGGGTGACACTTGTCAAAGGAAATTTTGAAGATACGGTCAGCCTTCTTGATGAACTTGGAATAGAATGCGTGGACGGGATGCTGTTCGACCTTGGCGTGTCCTCACCGCAGCTTGACGATTCATCAAGAGGTTTTTCATATATGAATGATGCGCCTTTGGATATGCGCATGGACAGAAACGCCCCCCTCACGGCATATGAGATAGTCAATGCCTGGAGTGAGGAGGAGCTGAAACGCATCCTTTATACATACGGAGAAGAAAGATATACGCAGAGGATCGTGTCTGCGATCATAAGGAAAAGAAACACCGCACCGATAAGCTCAACGCTCGAGCTTTCGGATATCGTGCGCGCTGCCATGCCGCCGCAGGCGCTCAGAGAAAAGCAACATCCTGCAAAGAGAACTTTTCAGGCAATACGCATTGCCGTTAACGATGAGCTCGGCGCAGTTGAAAAAATGATGAAAACCGCACCGGACAAGCTGCGCGTCGGCGGCAGAATATGCGTTATCAGCTTCCATTCGCTTGAAGACAGAATTGTGAAAACGCAGATCGCGTCGCGTGAGCATGGCTGTACATGCCCGAAGAATTTCCCCGTGTGCGTGTGCGGATTTAAACAGACGCTGAAAAGTGTTGCGAAAAAGCCGATCGTGCCGACTGACGAGGAGATAACACGCAATCCGAGATCACGAAGCGCAAAGCTTCGCGTCGCCGAAAGAGTTTAACCCGGAAAACCGGCACCTGAGAGGACAAAATAATGCCAGAAAACACAGAATTTCTTGATTATATATACGACGGAAACGCGGCGTATGCACCCGCTCCGCAAACGGAGCAGCCGCAGGAATACGTTCCCGTTATGCCGCCGCCAAAGCCAAAGCCGCGGCAGAAGGTGCAGACAGCATACCATGTTTCCCTTTTTGCCATCCTCGGCTATGCGGTGGTCGTTGTGCTTATTGCGGCGATGCTGATGTCATACGTGAATTACACGACAGCCGCTGCGGAAATGATGAAATATAAAACAAAAATCGAGACGCTTACAAAGGAAAATAAAAAGCTGACGGCTGCTTATGAGCGGTCTGTTGACATAATCGCGATCGAGGATTACGCGCGAAATGTGCTGGCCATGGAAAAGCCGAGCGAAAAGCAGATAATCAACCTCACGGCCGCAACAGCGGATACCGCCATAGTCTATGACAGCACGCGACCGGAAGAAAAAAGTGTGCTCGAAGAAATATTTGACTTTTTTGAGTCGCTATCGGAATATTTCAGATAGAAGGTACAGTATATTACTTATATCTGAAAGCGTTTCAAGGAGAACCTTATGGAAGGTAAAAAGCAAAAAAAAGCAGGACAGAGAACGGATATGAGGACGATTCGCCGCACAGCATTTATCGCGTTGTGCGGCATAGTTGCTTTTTTAGTTCTCGGCGGCCGCCTGTTTTATTTACAGATAATCATGCACGATAAGTATGAAGCGGATGCGATTTCCCAGCAGACGCGCCAGACGGTTGTAAGCGCTGCCCGCGGAACGATATATGACAGAAACGGAAGAGCGCTTGCCATGAGCGCTACCGTGTCGAATGTTTTTGTAAGTCCCGCAGAGCTTGAACGCGAGATGAAAGCGGAGAATCCGAATGTGAACGAAAATCCGGAAACGATCGCAAGAGACCTTGCGGCTATGCTGAATGTCGATTACAAATCCATTCTGGAAAAGTTTAAGGACACGGAATCCTGGTATAAAACGGTAAAAATGAAGGTCGAAGACGATGTTGCGGACAAGGTACGCGCATATATCAATAAAAACGATCTGAAAAGCGTGCACCTTGAAACAAGCACAAAGCGTTATTATCCGTATTCAAGCCTTGCCTGCCACGTCATAGGCTTTGTCGGTGACGACAATACGGGACTTGAAGGCATAGAGTCAATGTACGATTCTTATCTCGCCGGAATCAACGGGCGGATTTACCGCCTGAAAAACGGTTGGGGCCAGGATATGCTCATGACGGATTTTGAGGATTATTATGAGGCACAGGACGGTGACAGCCTTACGCTGACGATCGATCTGCCTATCCAGAATATCGTCGAAAAATATCTTGAACAGGGCATCTATGAAAATGATGTCCGCAACGGAGCGGCGTGCATTGCGATGAATCCGAAAACGGGCGAAATACTTGCCATGGCAAGCTACGGAAACTATGATCTGAACAATTATCTTGACGTTTCGGACGATGTCAAGGCGATACTCGACGAGACCGAGGACGAGGACAGAAAATCCGCGATAAAAACAGACGCTTTGTACAGACAATGGCGAAACAAGGCGCTTTCCGATACATATGAGCCGGGCTCTGTTTTCAAGACGATAACGCTTGCCATGGCACTTGAAGAGGGACTCGTTTCGGAGGCGGATTATTTTGATTGCGAGGGAAGCATACCTGTTGCGGGACGTGAGCCTGTCAACTGCTCAAACAGAAGCGGGCACGGGATGCAGAGTCTTGCAAAAGCCGTTCAGAATTCCTGCAACTGCGCTTTCGTGCAGATAGGCGAGAGGATCGGCGCAAAGAAGTTTTATGAATACGTAAACGCTTTCGGACTTTTTAACGAAACAGGCGTTGACCTTGCCGGCGAAAGCGGCAGCATTTGGTGGAGCGATGACGTTTTCATGGACCCGTATAACCACTCACAGCTTGCGGCTGCCTCGTTCGGTCAGACCTTTGCTGTCACGCCGATACAGATGATAACGGCGGTGAGCGCTGCCTGCAACGGCGGGTATCTCATGAAGCCTTATATTGTCAGCAGTGTGGAGGACACGGACGGAAACACAGTGCTTGTCAATGAGCCGACTGCGGTAAGGCAGGTCATAAGCAAGGAAACCTCCGATACGGTCAATAAGCTGCTTGAAACAGTCGTCACGGACGGCGGCGGCAAAAACGCATATGTCGCCGGATACAGAATAGCCGGCAAGACGGGAACATCCGAAAAGGTACTCCAGAATATCGGCGTTGATTATAATAACAAAGCATACGTCGTTTCCTTCTGCGGTTACGCGCCGGCAGATGACCCGCAGGTGGTCGTACTGTGTCTGCTTGACGAGCCGAGCCATTCGACCGGACGATATATTTCGGGTGCAAACATGGCGGCGCCGGTGGTCGGAAATATTCTGAGTGAGATATTGGATTATCTTGAATACAAGCCGCAGTATACGGAAGCCGAGAGAGAAGCAGTGGATGTTTATGTACCAGACCTTTACGGCTGGACGCGCGCCAACGCAAACGGCGCGATGAATTATCAGGGACTCAATTATACGATCATCGGCGACGGAAATGTTATCACCGGTCAGTACCCGACACCGTATTCCGTTGTTGCCGTGGGCTCGAATGTCATTCTGTACGCGGGAGCCGAAAAGGAAGAAAAAAGCGTGACGGTGCCGGATATAACGGGACTTACATACTTTGAAGCGCAGCGAAGACTGGAAAGCTACGGTCTGTTTATTTGCAGGCGAACGGGCGCAACGGAATCGTCTCTGACAGTCGGCGTACAGTATACGCAGGCGTACAGCGAGACGCCTTACGGCTCGGTCATTGAGGTTTCCATGATAGATGAAAGCACGATCGCGGCTGACTACTCGGATCTCGGATAAAAGGGGTGGCATTTTTGAAGCTGAAAGAGATACTTTCGGGGATAAATATTCATGAGCTGGACGCAGACCCGGAAACGGAAATAACGGGTGTTGCGTGTGACTCACGAAAAGTGACGCCGGGATGCCTTTTTGTTGCCGTGCGCGGATATGAAAGTGACGGACACAGATTCATACCGCAGGCTGCGGCAAACGGCGCTGTGTGTGTGCTCTGCACAGACAGACCGGACGGCGCTGTTCCGTGCGCCGTAACGGATAATACAAGGCTCGGTCTTGCTGTTGCCGCAGCGAATTTTTACGGCAGACCTGCCGAAAAAATGAAAATCATCGGCGTTACCGGTACAAACGGCAAAACGACTACGACAAATCTCATAAAAACGATCCTTGAATTTTCGGGACACAAGGTAGGACTTGTCGGTACAAACGGCAATATGATAGGGGCTGAAATGCTCCCGACGGAGCGCACGACGCCGGAATCAAACGAGCTCCAGCGGCTGTTTAAGACGATGTATGACCGCGGCTGTGACACGGTCGTTATGGAGGTATCCTCCCATGCGCTTTATCTTGACAGAGTTGGCGGTATTATATTCGATGTCGGCGTGTTCACCAATCTGACGGAGGATCATCTTGACTTCCACAAGACGATGGAGGAATACGGAAGAGCAAAGGCGCTTCTGTTTTCAAAATGCCGGAATGCCGCGATAAACGCGGATGACGAATACGCGGATATGATGCTGGCAACGTGCAAATGTCCCGTGATAAAATACTCGTGCGAAAACGGGGACATGACGGCGAAAAATATCGAAATGAGCGCCGAGGGCGTAAAATTCGATGTGAGTTTGAGCGGAGAAACGGTCAAAGCAGAGCTTTCCATACCGGGAAAGTTTTCGGTTTATAATGCAATGAGCGCGTTGTCGGCGTGCGTGCTTGCGGGAATTGAGCTGGAAACTGCGTGCAGGTTCCTGAAAAAATGCAGCGGTGTTATGGGCAGAGCGGAGGTCGTGCCGACAGGACGCGATTTCACGATGATCATTGATTATGCGCATACTCCCGATGCCCTTGAGAATATAATTAAAACCGTAAGAGGCGTTACACAGGGGAGAGTTGTGACGCTTTTCGGCTGCGGCGGAGACCGTGACAGACAAAAAAGACCGATCATGGGAAAAATCGCCGCAGACCTCTCGGATTTTGTGATCGTAACGACCGATAATCCGAGAACAGAAGTACCTGCTGATATCATTTCGGATATACTTGCGGGCATGGAAAAAACGGAAACACCGTATACCGTGATCGAAAACAGACGAAAGGCCATAGGCTGGGCAATCGAAAATGCACAGCCGGGAGATGTGGTGATCCTCGCCGGCAAAGGTCATGAAACATACCAGATAATCGGAAAAGAAAAGTTCCGCTTCGATGAGCGTGAAGTAATACGGGACTTTCTGACGAAGTAACAGGGGGAAACACAAATGACAGTAACGATTCTGCTTGGATTTATAGTGGCATTTATCGTATCGGCTGCGGCGGGAGCCGTTATAGTACCGTGGCTTTTAAAGCTGAAGGCCGGACAGATGATAAAAGAGATAGGGCCGACGTGGCATATGACAAAGCAGGGAACGCCGACGATGGGCGGAATAATTTTCATTCTCGGTATTGTTGTATCCGTTGTCGCACTTGGTTTTCCCGAGATGCTCAAAGGCAATTTCACGCATATTTACGTTCTCGTTTTTGCGTTGATCTACGGTGCGATCGGCTTTTTTGACGATTTCCAGAAGCTCAGAAAAAAACAGAACACAGGGCTCACCGCCCCGCAGAAGCTCGTTCTCCAGATCGCCGCGGCGATCGCGTTCGTCCTGCTGCTCAGATTAACGGGACATCTCACACCGAATCTGTATGTTCCGTTTATCGGCGCGACGATCAAAATGAACGAAATCGTCTATTTCGCGTTTTCCGCGTTTGTCATTGTCG